>NZ_JBIVVI010000895.1:0-3864 GCF_044757675.1 Kitasatospora sp. NPDC091257 | reverse complement strand
GGCAGCCCCGATGACGGCGGTTCCCCCGACCACGCGCTGCCCGGTCCTCGCCCCGCGGCCGGTCGATCTGATCGACCCCGACCTCTACCTCTCGGGCGGGGCGCACGAGGCGTGGCGACGGCTGCGCCGCGACGCCCCGGTGAGCTGGCAGCCGGTCGGCGACATCGGCTACTGGTCGATCGTCGCTCACGCCGAGGCCAACCGGGTACTGCGCGACCACGACACGTTCACCTCCGAACAGGGCACCCTGCTCAACCTCCTCGGCAAGGGCGACCCCGCCGGCGGCCGGCAGATGGCCGTGACCGACCCGCCCCGGCACTCGCGCCTGCGCGGCCCGCTGCAGCAGGCGCTGTCGATCAAGACGGTGGAGAACGACCGGGAGGCGATCCGCCGGGCCGTCGTCGAACTGCTCCGGCCGCTGGCCGACGGAGGCCCGTACGACTTCGCCGCCGCCATGGCCACCCTGCCGATGGCGGTGATCGGCACCATGATGGCGCTACCGGAGCAGGACTGGCCGCGGCTGGTCCGGCTCGCCCACGCCTGCATCGCCGCGGACGACCCCGAGTTCCAGCTCGCCGCCGGACCGCGGGCCACCCTCGTGACCGCCCACCGCGAACTGTTCGCCTACTTCCAGGACCTCGTCACCGCGCGTCGGCGCGCACCGGGTGGCGACCTGATCAGCGTGCTGCTCACCATGGAACTGGACGGACGCCGACTGTCGCCGGGCGAGATCGTGTCCAACTGCTACAGCCTGCTGCTCGGAGCGACCGTCACCACCGCCCAGCCGCCGATCGCGGCGATGGCCGAACTGGCCGGGACCGCCGTCCTGGACGACTGGGCGGCGCACCCGGAACTGCTCGGCAGCGGCGTGGAGGAGGCACTGCGGTGGGCCTCGCCCACCCAGCACTTCATGCGCCACGCCACCCGCGACGTCGAGATCCGGGGCGTGCCGATCCGCGCGGGGGACGCCGTCGTCGTGTGGCTGGCGTCGGCCAACCGCGACGAGACCGTGTTCGCCGACCCGGACACCTTCGAC
This sequence comes from Kitasatospora sp. NPDC091257, assembly GCF_044757675.1. Classification (NCBI taxonomy): domain Bacteria; kingdom Bacillati; phylum Actinomycetota; class Actinomycetes; order Kitasatosporales; family Streptomycetaceae; genus Kitasatospora; species Kitasatospora sp. NPDC091257. The sequence continues at coordinate 2,828 of NZ_JBIVVI010000895.1, read as the reverse complement.
ATCCGGCGGCGGCCCAACAAGCACATCGCGTTCGGCGTCGGCGCGCACTACTGCATCGGACACACCGTCGCCCGGGTGGCCCTGCGGATCCTCTTCGCCGAACTGCTCGGCCGGTTCACCGGCTTCGAACTCGCCGGGACGCCGCGGCGCATGCGCTCGAACATCATCGCGGGCTTCACGCACCTGCCGATCACCGCGCGGACCCGCTAGGAGCCGTCACCGCGGCCGCTGTCACCGCCGCTGCCGAACCCGAGAAGAAACCCCCCACACGGAAGGTCATCAGTGGACGCTCCGACGGCCCGTACCCGCAACAAGTGGTTCCTGCGCGAGCCGTCGCCGGTGGCACCGGCGCGGCTGTTCTGCCTGCCCTACTCCGGCTGCGGTGCGAGCATGTACCGCCAGTGGCCGTCACAGGTCGACGGCGTCGAGGTCTGCCCCGTGCAGCCGCCCGGCCGGGAGAACCGGATGCGCGAGCCCGCCCACACCACCTACGAGGCGCTGGCCGACGACCTCTGCGAAGCGCTGCGCCCCCACCTGGACCGTCCGTACGCCCTGTTCGGCCACTGCGGCTCCGCGCTGGCGGCGTACGAGACCGCCGTACGGCTGGTCCAGCGGGGCTGTCCCGCCCCGACCCGGCTGTTCGTCTCCTCCGAGGTCGCGCCGCAGGACGGCCCCTACGGCCGCTTCCTCGGCATGAGCGACGACGAGCTGGCCGACGAACTGCGCGGGCTCGTCGCGGAACTGGGCGGCACCCTGGAACCGAGCCTGCTCGCGCTCTACCTCGGCGTCCTGCGCAACGACGTCGACATGAACAAGCGGTACCACGTGGCCGAGCCGGTCCGGCTGCCGTGCCCGGTCACCGCCATCGGCTGGACCGAGGACACGGGCATCGCGCCGTCCCTGATGACCGGATGGTCGGCCTGCGGCGAAACGACCTTCGAACTCCTGGAAGGGGGCCACTACCGCTTCATCGAGGCGCCGGCGGACCTGTTGGCGCTCCTGGTCGCGGACCTGACGCCCACCCGCTCCCGCACGCCCTGATGGGATGCGTCGGATCCATTCGCCGCCGGCTACCGGGTCTACGCGGTCCGTCCGAAGCGGGCCGCCCGGTTCAAGGAGCGCTACGGCACCTCCGGGGCCACGAGCGACAAGGGCGACGCGCACGCGCCGGCCGACATGGTCCGCGTCGACCGCGACCAGCTGCGGCCGATCGCCGGGGACAGTGACAAGGCCCAGGCCGTGCGCATCGTCGCCCGCACGCACCAGACCCTGATCCGGGAGCGCACCCGCACCTTCCAGCGGCTGCGGAGCACGCTGCGCGAGCACTTCCCCGGCGCGTCGGCCGCCTACGCCTCCCTGGAGCTCACCAGCACCGACGCACTCCATGACGAGGCCACCGCCTGGTCACACCACGCGACCATCCCGGCCGCAGCTTGACACCGCTACGGCATGGGATGTCTGACACCGGATCCGAGCGCGAGCAGCGGGGAGCGGCGGAGCCGGCACGGCGCCCTCCCGTTCGCGCACCCGGGCGGCCCCGGACGCGCCCGCCGTCCGACGCGGCGCCCTCCGCCCGACGCGCCGTCCGAATGCCGCCAGCACGCGGCCCCGTCCAAGGGCGACGATCGGAACAGCCCGACCGTGCGCCGCCCGCGGCCCTCCCGGTCTGCGGGCCCATGCCCTCGCCCGTCCCCGCCGCCAAGGATCCCTCCCGTGAACGACACCCTCCTCGCCACCGGCGCGCCCACCACCGCGGCGCCCGCCCCGGGCCCGGCCGTCCTGCCCGCGCTCGACTCGCTCGACTGGCAGGGCGTGCACGAGCAGTTGGACCGGGACGGTGCGGCGCTCACCGAGCCGCTGCTGTCGCCCGCCCAGTGCCGGGAGCTCGCCGCGCTCTACGACCGGCCCGAACTGTTCCGCACCACCGTCGACATGGCCCGCCACCGCTTCGGCTCCGGCCAGTACCGCTACTTCACCCACGACCTGCCCGAACCCGTCGCCGCCCTGCGCGAGGCCCTCTACCCCCGCCTGCTCACCGTCGCCCGTGCCTGGGCCGACAAGCTCGGCCGCCCCGCCCCCTGGCCCGACACCCTCGCCGAGTGGACCGCCAGGTGCCACGCCGCCGGCCAGGACAAGAGCTCCCAGATCCTGCTGCGCTACGGCCCCGGTGACTGGAACGCCCTGCACCGCGACGTCTTCGGCGACCTCGTCTTCCCCCTCCAGGTCGTCATCGGCCTCGACGCCCACGGCACCGACTACACCGGCGGCGAGTTCCTCCTCGTCGAACAGCGCCCCCGCGCCCAGTCCCGCGGCACCGCCACCGTCCTTCCCCAGGGGCACGGCCTGATCTTCACCACCCGCGACCGCCCCGTCCCCTCCGCCCGCGGCCACCGCGCCGGCCCCGTCCGCCACGGCGTCAGCACCGTGCGCACCGGCCGCCGCCACACCCTCGGCCTCGTCTTCCACGACGCCTGAACCCCGCCGCATGGCCGCCACCGGCACGCCCGCGCCCATACCCACACCCGCGCCCACCGTCGCCACCGCCCCGGTCCTATCGCGCCGCTACACCCTGACCGGACCCGACAACCGCCCCTACCCCAGCACCACGCCCGGCACCCTCGGCGGCCACCGGCGAGGCCGCCGCTACGGCCGCCTCGACTGCCCCTCGGCCCTGCGCGCCCTCGCCGCCGGCGGCTACGTGCGCCACCGCGTCTTCTTCGCCGACGAGGCCACCGCGATCGCCGCCGCCTACCGGCCCTGCTCGGTGTGCCTGCCCGGGAAGTACCGGCAGTGGAAGACCCGCCAGAAGGACCGCACCCCATGAACCC
>NZ_JBIVVI010000894.1:0-3867 GCF_044757675.1 Kitasatospora sp. NPDC091257 | reverse complement strand
CACCCGACCCAGACCCCACACCTGCGCCTGCCACGGACTCACCAACCGGTCCGCCCGACCCACCGACACCGCACCGGACGTCACCGACCACAGCTTGGCGCGCACTCCCGCGTCACCGAGCGCCCGCAACAGCGCCAGTGTGGCCGGCACACCGGTCGACACCGGGGTGCCCTCGTCCTGCGGCTCCTCGACGGCGAGCAGCGAGACCACTCCCGCGAACTCGCCCCCGGCGTTCAACTCACCGATCCGCGCGGCCAGTTCCTCCCGACCCGCGCCGTCGACGGCCAGCGGAACGACCTCCGCACCGGCGGCCAGCAGCGCGCTCTCCACGCCCTCCACCGACGCACCCGCACCCGTCACCAGCAGCCAACGGCCCGACAGCCGCCCCTCCGCCGAACCCGCCAACGGCTTCCACGTCACCCGGTACCGCCAGAAGTCCACCACCGAATCCACCCGGCGCCGCTGCCGCCACGAGGACAGCACCGGCAGGACGGAGCCCAGCTCCTCGGGCGCCCGGTCGATGTCCAGGGCCGCGGCGAGTTCGCCGAGGTCCTGGCGCTCCACGGCCTGCCAGAAGCGCGCCTCGTCCGGGTCGGCCACGACGGCCGTTCCAGGCGCGGCCTTCGGCCAGTAGCGCTCCCGCTGGAAGGCGTAGGTCGGCAGCGGGGCCGGACGGCCGGCGGGCAGCAGCCCGGACCAGTCGATCTCCGCCCCGGCCGTCCACAGCGTGGCGAGCGCCCGCAGTGCCGTGTCGGCGTCGTCCCGGTCCTTGCGCAGCAGCGGCGCGCACACCGCGTCGGGGAGCATCCGGCCGGCCAGCGCGGTCAGCACGCCCTCCGGGCCGAGCTCCACGAAGCGGGTGACGCCCCGGCCGTGCAGCGCCTCGACGCCGTCGGCGAAGCGGACGGCCTCGCGGACCTGCCGCACCCAGTAGGACGGGGTGGACATCAGCCCGGGCCCGGCGAGTTCGCCGGTCAGGTCGGAGACGATCGGCAGCTGCGGCTCCGAGTAGGTCAACTCCGCCAGCACGGCGGCGAATTCTTCGAGCATCGGCTCCATCAGGGCCGAGTGGAAGGCGTGCGAGACGGTGAGCCGGCTGGTCTTGCGGCCCTCGGCCCGCCAGCGCTCGGCGAGCTCCTCGACGGCCTCCGCCGGACCCGAAACCACCAGCGAGGTCGGCCCGTTGACGGCCGCGACGTCCAGGCGGTCGCCGATCGCCTCCCGGACCTCGGCCTCGGTGGCCTGCACCGCCAGCATCGCGCCGCCCTCGGGCAGCGCCTGCATCAGCCGGCCGCGCGCCGCCACCAGGGCGCACGCGTCGGCCAGCGAGAACACGCCCGCCACATGGGCGGCCGCGATCTCACCGATCGAGTGCCCGAGCAGGAAGTCGGCCGTCACGCCCCAGGATTCGAGCAACCGGAACGACGCCACCTCGACCGCGAACAGCCCGGCCTGCGCCCACACCGTCCGGTCCAGATCCTCGACGCCCTCGAACACCACGTCCTTCACCGGCCGGTCCAGCAGCAGGTCGAACTCCGCGCAGACCGCGTCGAAGGCCTCCGCGAACACCGGGAACCGCGCGTACAGCCCGGCCCCCATCCCGGCCCGCTGCGCGCCCTGACCGGTGAACAGGAAGGCCGTACCTCCCTGCGCCGTGACGCCCGAGACCACCTGGGCCGAGGGCTCGCCCGCCGCCAGCGCGGCGACACCGGAGCGCAGTTCGTCCCGGTCGCCGCCGAACACCACCGCGCGGTGGTCCAGCGCGGCCCGGGACAGCAGCCCCGCGGCCACCTCCGCCGGAGCGAACTCCGGTTCGGCCGCGAGGAATCCGGCCAGTCGCCCGGCCTGCGCCGCCAGTGCGGAGGCGGTCCGCCCCGACACCGGCCACGGCAGCACACCCTCGACGGCCACCGGCTCGTCGGCCGCCACCGCGGGCGCGGCCTCCAGGATGACGTGGGCGTTGGTACCGCTGATGCCGAAGGAGGAGACGCCCGCGCGCCGCGGCCGGTCCAGCTCGGGCCACGGGCGGGACTCGGTGAGCAGTTCCACCGCGCCCGCCGACCAGTCGACCTCGGAGGTCCGCTGCTCCGCGTGCAGCGTGGCCGGCAGGACGCCGTGCCGCAGCGCCTGCACCATCTTGATCACACCCGCCACACCGGCCGCGGCCTGGGTGTGGCCGATGTTGGACTTGATCGCGCCGAGCCAGAGCGGCTCACCGGCCCGCTCCTGGCCGTAGGTGGCCAGCAGCGCCTGGGCCTCGATCGGGTCGCCCAGGCGGGTACCGGTGCCGTGCGCCTCCACCGCGTCCACCTCGGCGGCCGACAGCCCGGCACTCGCCAGCGCCTGCCGGATCACCCGCTCCTGCGAGGGACCGTTCGGGGCGGTGAGGCCGTTGGACGCGCCGTCCTGGTTGACCGCGCTGCCGCGCACCACCGCGAGCACCTCGTGCCCGTTGCGCCGCGCGTCCGACAGCCGCTCCAGCACCAGCACGCCCACGCCTTCCGACCAGCCGGTGCCGTCCGCCTCGGCCGAGAAGGCCTTGCAGCGCCCGTCCGAGGCCAGGCCGCCCTGCCGGGCGAACTCGGCGAAGGCGGTGTTGGTGGACATCACGGTGACACCGCCGGCCAGCGCCAATTCGCACTCGCCCCGGCGCAGCGCCTGCGCCGCGAGGTGCAGGGCGACCAGCGAGGCGGAGCAGGCCGTGTCCACGGTCAGCGCCGGCCCTTCGAGACCGAAGGCGTACGCCACCCGGCCGGAGAGCACCGACGCGGCGTTGCCGGTCAGCACATGCCCCTCGACCTCCTCGTCGGAGGCGGCGAGCAGCGTGCCGTAGTCCTGGCCGTTGGTGCCGACGAAGACGCCGACGGGGGCGCCGTGGACGGACAGCGGGTCGGTGCCCGCCGATTCGAAGGCCTCCCAGGACGCCTCCAGCAGCAGCCGCTGCTGGGGGTCCATCGCCAGCGCCTCGCGCGGCGAGATGCCGAACAGGCTCGCGTCGAAGTCGGTCGCGTGCCGGAGGAAGCCGCCCTCGGGCGCGTACGTCCCGGCGTCGCGGTCGAGGTCCCAGCCGCGGTCGGTCGGGAACGGGCCGACGCCGTCCGCGCCGTCGGTCAGCAGCTGCCACAGTTCGGCGGGCGTGCCGACGTCGCCGGGGAAGCGGCAGCTCATGCCGACGATCACGATCGGCTCGTCGGTCCCGGCCGGTGCGGGCGCCATCGCCTCGGTCAGCACGGCCCGGTCACCGAGCATCAGGCCGAGCAGGTGATCGGCGAGCCGGGTGGGCGTCGGGTGGTCGAACACGAGCGTCGTCGGCAGCCGCAGTGCGGTCTCGGCGCTGAGCCGGTTGCGCAGTTCGACGGCGGTCAGCGAGTCGAAGCCCAGCTCCCGGAAGGCCCGGGCGGGCGCCACCGCGTCGACCGAGGCGTGGCCGAGCACGGACGCGGCCTGGGCCCGGACGAGGTCGAGCAGCAGCTGACGGCGCCGGCCGGCCGGCGCCGAGGCCAGCTCGGAGCCCATCGGCACGGGAGCCTCCGCCCCGGCGGGCGCGGGCCGCGCCGCGGCTTCCGGCAGGTCCGCGAGCAGGGTGCTGGGACGGGAGCCGGTGAAGCCGCCGAGGAACTGCGGCCAGTCGATGTCGGCGACGCTCACCTCGGTCTCGTCGTGGTCGACGGCCCTGGCCAGGGCCTGGATCGCGAGTTCCGGGTCCATCGGCAGCACGCCGCCGCGCCGCAGCCGCTCGACGACCACCTCGTCAGTGGCGAGGCCGTCCTGTGCCCAGGCGCCCCAGGCGATCGAGAGTCCGGCGAGACCGCGGTCGCGGCGCCGCTGGATCCAGGCGTCCAGGAAGGCGTTCGCCGCCGCGTAGTT
>NZ_JBIVVI010000893.1:0-3869 GCF_044757675.1 Kitasatospora sp. NPDC091257 | reverse complement strand
GGGTAGGGTCCAACGGCGCGACCAACGCATTGGGCCCCAACATCTCGGTGGACACGACTCTCTGTCGACCCCGAGGTTTGGGGCCCGCTCACTTTGAGCAACGCAAGTGAATCACCCTCAACTGACACTCTGCAACGACATACAGATCCAAGATGTTGGGCCTGTTTGTCCACAGCCCTACTAGATGTTGCGTCCACAGGGGCTGACCTGCACTATCCACAGCTACCTGTCGGGTATCCACATGCTCCATCCACAGCGACTGTGGGCACGGGGTGTCACAGATGGCCCGCTGAGTCGAGCAGGCGGACGCACCGTGGTGGGCAATCATCACTCTTCGCAGCGCGATTGCTGGCCGAGTTCTTGGCCTGGGCGCACCTGTGGTCGAACGCCTCACTCGCTCGACACCACTGAAGTTGAATTCTTCTGGCGCGGGCGTCGTCTGCGATCACGCAAAACGACCTGCCCAATGATGGGTCAGACCCCCTGAAGGGACAGATGTCTCATGACCATGACGGCCAAGACGCCTACCGTCTGCGCCCGTTGCGGCGCCAAGCTGAGCCGCAGCAACACCGACACCGTGTGCAGCCCGTGTCGCCGGGCGATCGGACCCGGCGGCCCGGTCGCTCCGGTTGCCGCGACGGCCGAGCCGGTCAGCTGGCTCTCCACCTCTGCTGAGCGCACCGCGCCGCCGGACGGGTCCAACCTCGGCGACGTCTTGAAGGCCTACCGAGCGCTGCACAAACTGAAGCAGCAGGACCTCGCCGACCTGCTCGGCTACGACCAGTCGTACGTCTCGCTGCTGGAGCGCGGGAAGCGGGTGATCAAGGACATGGACGAGCTTCGGCGCCTGGCCCAGGTGTTGGGGTTGCCCGAGGACGAGCTGGGCCTGCTGCCGGCCGCCGAGGCGGCCGTCGTCTCGGTTCCCGGCGACGAAAGCGGCCCGCAGATCGCCGTCGAAGAACAGCGCCGTTGGCGGATGACTCGCCGGGACCTGAACCGGCACCGGAGCCAGCTCACCAAGGCCGCCGCCCAGCTGTACCCCGACGTGTACCGGGCAGGAAACAGCCCGGTGCTCACGCGCGCTGGGTGGATGTGGCCGAGCCCCCTGGACTTCAGCGACATCGACCTCACGTGGCTAACGCAGACGGTTCCGCCGGAGGTCGTGGGTGCCGAAGTCGAGTCCGAGGGCGTTCGGCCCTTGGCTGCGAACGGCGGGCGGTTCGCCCGGTACTCGCAGGCCATCCGCATGGTCGACCGGCCGTCGCTGTTCGTGAACCGGCCGAGCTTCCGGCTGCTCGGCGTGGACCAGGTCGACGGCCGGCCCAAGCTGTCGTTCGGCTACACGACCTACTTCGACATGGCGGACGTCTGCGAGGGCGTGGCCCACGAGCTGGCGGGTGCGTGGCTGGCGACCGGCAGCGACCCCGCATGGATCGGGGAGCCGGACTGGGACGCGCTCCCGTTCCGCTCGCTGGTCGGTGACCCGTTCGACCTTGGCCGTCGTCCGCTGCTGCCGTCCATCGACACCCTGACCATCCGGTTGGCGCCGGATGGCACGGCGTCGTTCCCGCTGCACCATCGGGCGGCGAGCAACGTGGCGTTGGCCGGCGGGACGTACCACATCATGCCCGCCGGGGTGTTCCAGCCATCCTCGGTGATGCCGTGGGACCAGTCGAACGACTTCGACCTCTGGCGCAACGTGCTCCGGGAGTACGCGGAGGAGTTCCTGGGCGACCCTGAGGCCGACGGCAGCAGCGGCGAGCCCATCGACTACGACGGGGTCGAGCCGTTCCGCACGCTCAACGAGGCCCGACGCGCGGGCAAGGTCCGGCCATACTGTTTCGGGATCGGCCTGGACCCGCTCACGCTGGCGGGCGAGATCCTCAGCGTCGTGGTCATCGACGCCGACGTCTACGACACGGTGTTCTCCGGCATGGTCTCCCGCAACACCGAGGGCAGCGTCATCGCCGGCACGGGCAACACCGGGGGAATCGACTTCACCAAGGCCAACATTCGCCACCTGCTGGAGAATGAACCGCTCGCGTCTGCTGCCGCCGCGTGCCTCGACCTGGCGTGGCAGCACCGCGGACTGATCCTGAACCGAGGAGGAAATCCGTGCGCGTACTCGTGACGGGCGCCTTCGGCTTCGTCGGCAACGCGGTTGTCCGACGTCTCGCCGAGGCTGGCCACGAGGTGGTTGCCCTGACCCATCGACCCCCGGGTGCCCTGCTCCCCGAGCTGCCGGTGGCCGAGGTGGTCCACGGCGACATCCGCGACGAGCAGGCCGTCGCGTCGGCCGTGCGTGGTGTGCACGCCGTCTGCCACCTGGCCGCGCTCACGCGGGTGCGCGAGTCCTTCGAGATGCCCGACGAGTACCACGACGTCAACGTCAACGGCACTGCGGTCCTGCTGGCCGCGCTGCCTGGTCGAGCTGCCACGCAGAGCCCCGTAGTCGTGCTCGGTTCGACGGCCGCGATCTACGGCGCCCCTGAGCGGCAGCCCATCGGCGAGGACGTCGTGCCTGCTCCGAGCAACCCGTACGGCGCTTCGAAGCTTGCCGCAGATGAGTTGCTCAAGCGTGCGGGGGAGCGCGGCACCATCCAGGCGGTGAGCTTGCGGTGCTTCAACATCGCAGGCTCAGTGGGCGGGGTGGGGGACGCCGACGAGTCCCGGATCATCCCGAAGGCGCTCGCTGTGGCGGCCGGCCGCTACCCGCACTTGGAGATGAACGGCGACGGGAGTGCCGTCCGGGACTTCGTCCACGTGGATGACCTGGCCCGCGCGTACGTCTTGGCGTTGCACGCCGGAAACTTCGCACACCGGGCCTACAACGTGGGCGCGACTCCGGCGAGCATGCGCGAGATTGTCGAGGCGGTGGAGCAGGTCACCGGACGGCCCGTGCCGGTGGTTCACCGTCCTCCGCAGCCGGAACCGCCTCGGCTGGTCGCCGACCTCACCCGGATCACGACCGAGTTCGGGTGGAAGCCCGAGCGGTCCGGTCTCCATGACCTGATCCGAGACGGGTGGGCGGCGACCAGCCGAGGCGAGTTCTGACCTACTCCGCCAGGCGGCTCTTCACGCTGTCGGGAAGCGCGTCGAACGCGTCCCGCCAGCGATGAAGGGCCGCTTCGGCGTTTTCAGCCTCGCCTCCGGCCTGAGTCAAGCTACGGAGGGCCTGTTCGAGCGCATGGCCGGCTTGCAGCACCGGTACGGCCCAGTCGGCAGCCCCTCGGGAGTACACGGCCAAGCGCGGCGGGAACTGGACAAACACGCCCTTCCCTTGGTGTCCGACCACGTAGCCCTCGGCGCGCAGGAGTGAAACAGCAGCCTTCACTACGGTGCTCGACACGCCGTGGTCGTCCATCAGCTTCCGCGTTGACGACAGTGCGGAGCCCGCAGTCAGCTTGCCGCTGCGGATCTGTTCCCGCAGGTCATCGGCCAGCTGGAGATAGGCCGGCTCGCCTTGGAACTCGGTCACCAGTGATCCTCCAGTCGACGTCTCGCACTTAGTGCACCAGTGTGCCGCAGGCTCGCTGCGGCGAAGCACTTGCCAACTTAGCGCACTAAGTGCACCATGTTCATTGTGAGGGCAACGCCTCGGCGGAAAGCCTCATATGACAGGTCGTCATTGGTCTGGCGCTGTGCGCCGGAGCAGGCTTGTCGCAGCAGGACGGGGCCGTGATCAAACGGGACCGCTGCAAACACCATCAGCTCTTGGGGCCCTTCTTTGGGCTGCCCTGAGCTGCACAAATGCTGAGGCGGAGGACGCTGCAATCTCCGCAAAGGCCAGGGGATAGGGGTTTCGGCCCTGACTGGCGAGGTGGCCCGGCGACCGCGAGCAACGGCCGGAGAGTGGGGGCGTGACCCCC
>NZ_JBIVVI010000892.1:0-3870 GCF_044757675.1 Kitasatospora sp. NPDC091257 | reverse complement strand
GTGGTCTGCTGCTCGATGATCGCCTTCATCGGGGCGAGGCCGGTGCCTCCCGCTCCCCTCGCTCCCCCGGTGCGGCAGCCGGGGACGCCACCGGGCGGAGCACGGGGCGTGCGGGCTGCTCGGCGGTGGATTCGAAAACAGATTCGAAAACGGGCACACCCCCAGGATCGAACATTCGTTCGCAAAGATTCAAGTCCGACCTGGTCAACCCACCCGCACTCTTGTGCCTGAACGCGATACCTGTCACTTCAACGCGGCATCTGTCACCACGGGCGCGACGCGCCGAACACCCCGACCCCGGGGGTGCCGCCTCAGCGGCGGTCGCCCCCGGGGTGATCGGGCCGGTGACCGCGTCCGGTGACCTGGGTACCGCTTCACCCGGGGACGGTCCCAGGGTTCGGCGGACCTTCGCGGCCGGGGTCTCGGTCAGGGGTTTCGGGGTGTGTCCGGCTGGTCGATCTCGGCAGCGAGGTCGCGTGCGCAGGCGTCGAGGGCGGCAGCGATCGGTCGGAGCTCGCCGAGCCGGTTGGTGCGTTGCCGGTGGCGGGTCCCGGCGAGTTGTCACCTGGCCGCGATGTCTGTCACCCCCCTTCCCGGAACCCTCCCCGAGGAGGGCACGGGCAGCTTGGCGCTGAAGGCGAGAGCCGTGCCGCCGCCCTCGTCGGCCAGGTCGACCGGACCCGCCCGTGCGGGTCGAGGTCCAGCTCCAAAAGGGCCGGCGGATCGTAGGCCGTGACGGTGCCGGAGGCGATCACGGTGCGGCCGTCGGGATCGGTGGCCGGCAGCGCAGCACCACCGCGCCACCCTCCGCCGGATCCAACCGGTCGGCGGCAGCCAGCCGGCGCCGCAGCAAGGTCGGGCGCGACAGGTACCGCCGCACCGCGGCCACCGGCTGCGGTGCGGCGGTAGAAGCGCACAGCCTGGTGACCTGCGTCGATGGCGACGATCCTGCCGTCGGGCCTGGGGACGCTCAGGGTTCCGGCCACGCTCCGACCACCGCCTGCCGCCACCGTTGCGGCACCCGGGACTGCGTCGTCGGAAGAGGCTGGACCCACCACGCGGGAGCCCGCCGCGCGGCTCACGAACGGCGAGTCCGTGAGCCGCGCGCGGGTACCGCCCCGCACCGAGCCGTCGGCCTACGCCCCGGACACCGCGCGCGACAGGCGCAGCGGCGCCTCGACGACGTCGGCGGCGCCGAGTTCGCGCACCGCCTCCCGCCGCGTCGCCGCGACCGGAGCCGCGAGCTGAGCCAGGGGCGCCGCCGGAGCGTGGACCGTCAGCTCGAAGTCGCGGCGCACCTTGGCGTCCGGGGCGAGCGGCAGGCGGATGCGGCCGTCCGCGACCATCCGGCGGACCCGGCTGCGGCTGAGGCCGAGGCCGGACATGAGCAGGCGTTCGACCCGGACCGGGACCGGCAGCTCGAAGCTCACCAGCACCGTCAGCGGGGTCGGATCGTCGATCGCGTGGAGCGGCGTGCGTGCCTCCAGCTCCCAGGTGCCGCTCCAGTCCAGGCTGTAGCCGTTCTTGGCGGCGAGCGACGCACTCATCATCAGTTCCCGCACCACGGCGAGGTCGTTGTTCTCGTACGCCTCCCTGCGGGCGGGTTCCAGCGACGACGTGTGGACGCGCTCGTGGACGGGCACCTTCGAGGTCCGGTCGCAGCCCGCGCAGCTGAGCAGCAGCCAGACGTCGAGGAGCTTGCCGTTGGCGTTGACACGGATCTTGCCCGAGGGCCGGTGCCGCGTGCTGGAGCAGTCCGGGCAGCTGCGGACGGCGGTGGGCAGCGCGGACTGGCGCACGGCCCAGCGGGCCTTGCGTTCGGTATGCATGGTGGTCTGTTTCCTGGTTCAGCAGGAACGCGCGCAGGCCGGATCGGATGGATCGGCCGGGGTTCCTGGAATCTGACGAGTGCTCACGAGGGCGCGTGTCATCGCCTCGGGGCGGGTGGCCGCATGGCGGGGCGTCCCGAGGTCGATCGCGCGACAGGTCGTATCTCTCCGTGGCAACTCGCGACGGCGCGTCTCATCGCCTCGGGACATGGCCACATGGCGACATGTCGGCATGGCGGCATGGCCGAGCGCCGAGGGCGGTCGATCGCGTGAGCGCGCGTGTCATCGACTCGGCGCGCGGCCGGTGGCTCGGCGCAGAGGTCGATCGCGTAGGGGTGAGTTGCTACGTGGCAGTCGTCAGCACAGGTACATGCCGCACATCGTGATCTGGGCCGCGCTCCCCCGCAACCGGTTTTTTCGGACCACCGCCGTCGGACCAGCGCCGCCGGTTCCCCGCGCGAGCCGACGCCGAGCTTCGGATAGGCCTTCTGGAGGTGGTAGCCGACCGTTCGCGAACTCAGGAAGAGCTGGGCGGCGATGTCCCGGTTGGACATCCCTGGGCGGCGAGGCGGACGGTCTGCGTCTCCTGAGGCGTCAGGCCGGCGTAGTGCTCCGGTGATGCGCACGGCGGTCGTCACCCGCCAGGTTGGAGCGCCGACCTTGACCAGCCGGTTCGCTGCCCCGGGCGGTGACAACCGCCGTGACCAGGCGAGGCAGGTGACAACAATCTCGACCACTCGGTGACAGCTAGCGCGACCACGGCGGGGCGAACGCGCAGGTCGCAGGGCGCCCCGGGTGACAACTACCCCGACCAGTCACAACTCTCCGTGCACCCGGCCGCTCGCGCAGGCCGTACGGGCCGTGGCACGGCCGTCGGCGCCCCGCCGGGAACCCGGACGACTTTCTGCGGCGCGGGCCGAATCCTTTGGAGCGACCCGCACCTCTTATAAACGTTCCGACAAACGTCGGGTACGGGATCCGGAGGTAGTGATGATCATCGGAATCGGCATCGCCGTCGCCCTGGTGCTGCTCTGCACCTGCATGCTGGCCGTGAAGCGCAAGCGAGCCGGGCGTGGCTGAATCGACCTGGCCCGGCGAGCAGTTGATCGCCGCCGCGCAGGCCGGCGACGTCGACTCGATCGCCGCGCTGGTGTCGGGATCGCACCCCAATGTGCAGCGGTTCGCCCGTTCCCTCTGCGCCACCCCGGAGGACGCGGAGGACGCGGCACAGGAGGCCCTGATCATCCTGTACCGCAAGATCGGGATGCTGCGAGCCTCCGGCGCCCTGGCGTCCTGGATGTTCCGCATCGTCCGCAACGAGTGCCTCCGGCGCGCACGGACCCGGCTGCGGGACCACGGCGCACCGCTGCGACAGGACGTCTGCGTGGACTCCGCCGAGGAGACCGCCCTGCGCCGCCTGGAAGCCGGCACGGTGGCGGCCGCGGTCGCCGCCCTGCCCCCCGACCAGCGCCGAGTGCTGATCATGCGGGACATCCAGGGCCACAGCGGCCGGATGGTCGCCGACGCGCTGGGCCTCAGCACGGCGGCGATGAAGTCCCGTCTGCACCGGGCCCGTTCGGCGGTCCACCGGACACTGCGGCCCGCCACCTGAATCCGCCCGTGGAGGAAACGATGACCGGAACGAAGCCCGGAACGAAGCCCGGAACCGCCACCGGACCCGGGGGCCCCGACTTCGCGAGCAAGTCCCTGGCCGAACACGTCGTGCGCGGCGTGGTGGGCATCGGCTCGCTGATCGGCTCGGTCGCCCTCGTCCCGGCGGTCGGGCCGGTCGGCCTGGCCCTCCTGCCGGTCGGCCTGCTCGCCCTGCGCGGCTGCCCGACGTGCTGGGCGATCGGCTTGGCGCAGACCGTCTCGCGGGGCCGCCTCCAGCGCTCCTGCGAGGACGGCCGGTGCACGCTGGCCGTCGCCGACCGCCACGACGAGCACGGGGAGGAGGTGCGGTCGGCGTTCACGGGCTCCACCGTCTGAGCGGCTCCCACCCGAGGGCGGCGGGGGGCGGAAGGGCGGCGGGCACCGAGGG
>NZ_JBIVVI010000891.1:0-3873 GCF_044757675.1 Kitasatospora sp. NPDC091257 | reverse complement strand
TGTGGTAGTTCTGTGGTGTGCGCTACCTATCGCGGCCCGCCCGCCGCCCGGCAGAGTCCCGGTCGGTTCGCGGGCCGTCCAACCTTTCCGGACACCCCTGCCGCGGGCCCGCGGGTCCGGGCCGTAACCCTTCCGGCGCAGCGTCGTTGGACCGGCCATGAAGAAGCGCAGCATGCTCGCCGTTGCCTCGCTCGCCGTTGGTGTCGTGGCCTCCCTCACCGCACCGAGTGCGCACGCCAGTGCCGTGGGCGGGCAGGAGGGACTGCCCGGGCCGCTGAGCAGCGCTCCGGACGTGGTGCCCGGGCAGGTCGGTGACGCGGGTGGCGTCCTCGGGGAGGCCACCGGCTATGTGACCGGGTCGGCGAACGGCCTGGTGGCGGCCACTCCCGCGTAGTCCGGCGCCGGCGCCCACCTCACCGGACACGGTCACGGTCACGGACACGGTTCAGGACATCGGGGCTCCGAGGTCCTGGGTCCAGTAGGGGGTGCCGGCGGAGCTGGTGGCGAAGCCGACGCCGATGTCCTTGAATCCGCAGTCGAGCATGTTGGACTGGTGGATTCCGCCGTCCATCCAGCGGGCGAAGACGGCGGCCGGGGTGGTCGGGCCCCGGTCGAGGTTCTCGCCCCACTGGGACCAGCGGTAGCCGGCGGCGGTGATCCGGGCCTCGGTGCGGACGCCCTCCGGGTTGACGTGGTCGAAGAAGCCGCGGGTGGCCATGTCGTCCGCGTGCTTCTGGGCCGTGCCGTGCAGCCGGGGGTCGATCCGCAGCGGGGCGCAACCCGCCCTGGCGCGTTCGGCGTTGACCAGGTCCACCAGCTGGCGTTCCGGGTTGGGCTGCGGTGTCGCGGCGGCGGTGCGGGTCGCGGTGGGCGTCGGTGCGGACGTCGCCGTCGCCGCCGGGCTCTCCGCGGGCAGCGGGGTCGGCTCGGGGGCGACGGCAGCGGGTGCGGCGGCGGCCGTCGGCGTGTCCGGTGCCGCGGCCGGAGCGGTGGGCTCGGGTGCCGTCGGCTGCGGGGGTTCGGCCTGCGGCCAGACCAGGGCCAGGGTGGTCACCGCGACCGCCGCGGCCGCCCCGCTCGCCAGGACGGCCTTGCGGGCCGCGGTGCCGGCCCAGCCGCCGTGCCCTCCCGCATGCGCCCCGGCACCGGCGTGAGCCCCGGCCCCCGCTCCGGTGGAGGCTCCCGTTCCGGTGGCGGCCGCCGAGGAGACGACGGCGGCCGCGGTGTGCTGGAAGTGCAGCAGCACGGGCCAGTCGAGCGGGATCGGCACCAGGGCGAGGCCGGCCAGCAGTCCCTCCGCCGGGAAGAGGTCCCGGCCGAGGCCGTCGCAGTCGGCGCAGTCGCGGATGTGGCGGGCTATGCGCTTGCGCCAGACCGAGTTCGGGGTGCCGTCGAACCCCGCGGTGAGCTCTGTCAGTCCGGGGCAGCGGGGGTAGGCGCAGAGCGCGCGGACGACGATGCGGCCCGCTTCGAGCTGCTTCTTCATCCGCTGTACGCGCACGGCGGTGTGCTGCGGGCTCAGGTCGAGGGCGTCGGCGAGTTCGGCCCGGGTCAGTTCGCCGGCGGCCTCCAGCCACCAGAGGGCGAGCAGCTCCCGGTCGTCCGGGTCCAGCCAGCGGGTGGCCTCGGCCACCTCGCGGCGCTGGCCGGACAGGCCGAGGCGCAGGATGGTGAGGTCCGTGAAGTCGGCCCGGGGGTCGGCGACCTCCCAGGTCTCGTCCAGCCCGCCGACGGTCGGCTGCTGCTGGCCGGCGGCGTGCCGACGGCGCACCTGGTTCATGGTGATGGCGACCAGCCAGGACCGGAAGGACTCGGGGTCGCGGAGCCCGTCCAGGCCGTCCAGGGCGCGGATCATGGTCTCCTGCGCGACGTCGTCCACGTCGGCGTGGCCGCCGAGGGCGCGGCCGGCCACGTTGTAGACGAGCGGCAGCCAGGCCGCGACCAGCGCCTCCTGGGCCTGCCGGTCACCTGCCTGCGCCGCTAGCACCAGGGTGGTCCCGGTCCTGTTCTGCACATCAGCGTTCATGGTCCGCACTCCGTCTTGCCGTGTATCCGTCCGCCGCTGCCTCCTCGGAGACCCGTGTGGAGTGATCAGATAACAACAATGTGCACGGAATCGGAAAATCGGTCCGGACTACTCGGCCCGAGCCTGAGCCCGGACCGGACCGGAGCGGACCAGGCCGGGCCGATTCACGCCGGGGACGCGAACACCTGGGTCCACCACGGACCGTTGGCGCCCGGCCGCACGCCCACGCCGAGCTGCTTGAACGAGCAGTTGAGGATGTTGGCCCGGTGGCCGGGGCTGTTCATCCAGGAGTTCATCACGTCGGCCGGGCCCTTCTGGCCGCGGGCGATGTTCTCGCCCCAGGTGCTCCAGCTGTAGCCGGCCGCCTCGATCCGGTGGTCGGCGTGGTAACCCTCGGGGCTGGCGTGGTCGAAGTAGTTGCGGTCGGCCATGTCGTTGCTGTGCGCCTGGGCGGCGCTCGTCAGCCGGGGCTCCGCGCTGACCGGCCCGCAGCCGGCCTTGCTGCGCTCGACGTTGACCAGGTCCACGACCTGCTGGGCGTACGACGGAGCCGCGCCGCCGCCCGCCGGCGGGGCCACGGTGGGCCGCTTGGGCGGGAACGGGAAGCCGCCGGTGGCGGCCCGGGCGGCGTCCGAGGCCGCCTTGGGCGCGGAGGCCGCGGGGGTGGGCGCGGCGTTCGGGGCGGCAGTGGCCGCGGCCGCCGGGGAGGCCGGAGCGGTCGTGGTCGGCGTGAGCGAGGTGCTCGGAACGGCCGCCGGGTCGGTGGCGGTGGGGGTGGCCGGGGGAAGGACGTCCGGGTTCGTCCCGCCGGCGCCGGGCACCTGGATGCCCTCGCGCGTGCCCAGCTCCGCAGAGATCAGCATGTCGGCGGAGAGCGACTGGCCCGCCGTGTCCCGGTCGGTCTGCTTGCCGCCGTACGCCGCGTAGCCCGCGCCGGCCAGCGCGGCGAACAGCCCGGTGCCGGCCACGGCCGCAACGACCGCGGTGACCGGCACGATCCCGCCGCGCCGACGCGCCCGCCGGCCCCGCCCGGTGTGCCGCTCGGCAGCCCGCCGTGCCGCCCGGCCGCCGGAGCGGCCGCCGGCTCCACTCCCGCTGTCGCTGCCGGCGCCGCCTCCGCTCGCCGGGAGGATGGTCGTCCTGTCGTCGCTGTTCACGTGGCCACGCTTTCTGTTCCGGGTCGACTGGTCGGGTGTCGACACATGGGAGACCTCCCGGCCGGGCGCCGATAACAGAAACTCCGAACGAATGTCCGGCGGTCGGGCCGCGGCCTCAGTCGACCGGTGCCTCCGGGGCCATGTCGTAGGTGAGGAACCTGGTCCGTACGGCGACCTTGTCGTATTTTCCGCGGGCCCGGTAATTGTCCTCGGAGGTGATCCAGCGGACGGTGTTCCAGCCGCGTTCCGCCGCGATTTCCCGCAGCCGGCCCAACAGCGCGTCCACCGCGCCGCCGCCCCGGACCTCGGGCGCCACGAACAGATCGTCCAGGAAGCACCCGACGGCCCCGTGCAGAGGTCGCGCGAACGGCCGGTAGTGCGCGAGGCCGACCGGCCTACCGTCGCCGTCCCGCACCAGGAGCCCCGCCACCTCGTGCCCCGGGTCCATCAGCCAGGACCAGACCAGCTCGGCCTTCTCCTCCGGAACCGGGACCCGGTAGAAGTCGCCGTACCCACGGAACAGTTCGCGCCAGGCCGCGAAGTCACCGGCCTCGGGCGCGCCGACGCTCCAGCGGGTCGTGGGGGTGTCGCTCATCTCGGTCTCCATCACTCGGAAGGTGGTGCGGGCCCTCAGCATGACGCCCCGTCGCCCCGTCGCTGATCACCGGCCCGGCCAAGAGCACCCGCCCC
>NZ_JBIVVI010000890.1:0-3876 GCF_044757675.1 Kitasatospora sp. NPDC091257 | reverse complement strand
GCCGGCACCCCCGCCCACAACACCTCAGGACCAGGGCAGCCCCGCCCGCGTACGCCAGTACGCCCCGGCCGGCTCGGCCATGGCGCCGAGGGCGGCGAGGTCCTCGGGGGTCGGGCGGAGGCCGGTGGCGGCGAGGTTGGAGGCGAGCTGGTCGGGGGTGGCGGCGCCGGAGAGGACGACGTCGGCCCAGGGCTGGGCGGTGGCCGCGGCGAGGGCGAGGGCGTCGGGGGTGGCGGCGGTGCGGTCGGCGAGGGTGCGCAGCGGGGCGGTGTCGGGGCCGGTGGCGTTGCGGCCGGCGAGGCGGCCGTTGGCCATGCCCTCCTTGACGACGACGAGCCATCCGGCCGCGTGGGCTTCGGCGAGGGCGGGGGCGGCGGAGGTCTCCAGCAGGTTCCAGGTGGCCTGGACGGCGGTGAACAGCGGTCGGCCGTCCGTGGTGACGGCGAGGGCGCGGCGGATGGTGTCGGCCTGGGCGGGGCCGCTGGTGGACAGGCCCACCCGGACGCCTTCGGCGGCGAGGTCGGCGAGGCGCCGGTGCAGGGCGGGGTCGGTGAGG
The DNA here is from genome assembly GCF_044757675.1 of Kitasatospora sp. NPDC091257. Lineage (NCBI taxonomy): Bacteria > Bacillati > Actinomycetota > Actinomycetes > Kitasatosporales > Streptomycetaceae > Kitasatospora > Kitasatospora sp. NPDC091257. The sequence goes on along the minus strand of NZ_JBIVVI010000890.1, from coordinate 3,320 downwards.
GCGGGGCTGTCCGGGGTGACGGAGTGGACGAGGTAGACGTCGAGGTGGTCGCCGAGCAGGGTGCGGGTCTCGTGGATCTGGCGGTCGTAGACGGCGGTGGAGTGTTCCTTGACCTCGTGCGCGGCGACTCCGTCGGTCTGCCAGTCGGCGGTGTAGGTGTAGCCCCATTTGCTGCCGACCGTCACCTCGGCCGCGGCCTCGGGGTGTTCGGCGAGCCACTGGCCGAGGAACTCCTCGGCGCGGCCGTAGGAGCGGGCGGTGTCGAGGTAGCGCACGCCGGCGGCGTACGCGGCGTCGAGCAGGGTGTGGGTGCGTTCGCGCAGGGCGTCGACGGTGCGTTCGGCGGGCAGGTCGGCGTCGCGCCCGAGGTTGATGTAGCCGGGCCGGCCGACGGCCGCCGTGCCCAGGCCGAGGCGCGCGGGGTGCGGGCGCGCGGCGGCGGGGGCGGGGATCGCGGTGGCGGCGGGGTCGGTCGGCATGGCGGGCTCTCCTCGGGCGCGACGGTTCTCACCTGGGACTTTAGCCGCGCGGTGGGGTCGGGGCGTCAGCCGGCAGCGAGGGTGCCGCTGATCCAGGGGGCGTAGGCGGGCACGTCGGTGTACAGGCCGGGGCCGCCCGCGCAGGGCACGCCGGGGGCGCCGGGGCCGGAGGTGGTGCCGACGAGTTCCCAGCGGCCGCCGCGGCCGCGCTGGATCTGGGGGCCGCCGGAGTCTCCGAAGCAGGCCATGGCCCCGGGGACCCGGCTGAGCGTGCACAGGCGGGTGGGGTCGGCCCAGCCGGGGGCGCAGTCGGTGGTGGCGCCGATGCGGGTGGGCAGTTCCTGGAGGCGGTCGGGGAAGACCATCCGCTGGTAGTCGGTGGTGTCGACGACGGTGCCGAAGCCGAGCAGCCGGGTGGGGGTGCCGGGGCTGCCGGGGTGTTCGGCGACGCGGACGGGCTGCTGGGGGGCGGGGCGGTCCAGGCGGACCAGGGCCAGGTCGTTCCGGTTGGGGCGGGTGGCGCCGTCGCCGAACTCGAAGCCGGGGTGGACGACGACGCGGTCGACCTTGCGCACGGTGCCGCCGCTGTCGCGGTGGGCGCTGCCGATGCGCACGGTGCCCTTGAGGGTGACGCCGGTGTCCTCGGTGCCGACCACGCAGTGGGCGGCGGTCAGCACCCACTGGCGGTCGATCAGGGTGGCGCCGCAGGCTCCGTCGGCCAGTTGCTCGGCGCTCAGCGGGAGGGTGGCCATGAAGGGGTAGCGCTCGGTGGAGTCGCGACCGTTGACGATGGCCGAGGCGCTCGTGCTCATGGCGGTGGCGCCGAGCGCGGCGGCCAGGGCGGTGACGGCGGCGGCCCGGGCGGCGGCCCGGGCGGCGGTGCGGGCGGTGGTGCGGACGGTGGTGCGGACGGTCGTACGGACGGTCGTACGGAAGGGCACGGGTGACGGCCTTTCGGTTCGGCTGGTGCTGACCGCTCCAGCCAACCCGGCGCCGGCCCGCCGGAACACCCGGCCAGCGGGCCGCCGTGACCTGGGGGTATCCCCCGCTCGCGCCGTCGGGCTACCAGGCGGGCCGCCCGCTCTCCCTCGGCGACACCGACGGCGCCGCGGGGGCGGTGCCGCGCTCAGGGGCGGTGCCGCGCTCGGGCCCGGTCGCGGGCCCGGACTCGGGCCAGCCCGAGGAGGAGGTGCGGACGGCCTGGACGGGCGCGGCGATCGGTGCCTCCAGCGGACGGGCGGCGCGCACCGGCGCGGCGGTCCGGGTGACGGCCGGAGTGACGGCCTGGTCCAGGCGCAGCACGAAGTTGACGTAGTCGAGCGGTTTGCCCGGCCAGTGACAGTCGTTGCTGGTGAGCAACTGGCTGCGCAGGCCGCCGTGTTCGGTGACCGGTCCGGGGGTGGTGCGCAGGTTGGGCTGCCAGCTGCGGCCCCACAGGTGGTGTTCCAGGGACAGCGTCCAGCTCTCCTCGTCCACCTCGATGGTGGCGCCGACCCGCCCGGGCAGCACCCGCAGCCCGTACGCGCCGCGCACGACGGCCCGCTGGTCGAAGTCGGCGCTCCTGCCGACGACGGTGATCCGCCATGCTCCGTGGAACCTGAGCACGCCTGCCTCCTGACGCCGCGGCGCCCGCTCCGGCAGAGGGCGCCCCTTCCACGTCTACGGCCCCGACCCGGCCCCCGGCTCAACGGCGGGGCGGGCGGGGCCCCGGCCGGTGACGGCCGCCGCGATCCGTCGGGCGGCCTGGGCGGGGGTGAGGTGGGTGGTGTCGAGGACCTCGGCCTCGGCGTGCAGCCAGGTGCGGGCCGCCTCGGCGTAGGGTTCGAGGTGCCTGAGGCGGAAGGAGGAGGGGCCGAGGACGGTGTCCCCCTCGATCCGCCCGCGGAGGGTCTCCTGGTCGGCGTGGAGGACGAAGTGCCGTACCGGGATGGCGTGTCGGGCGAGGCCCGCACTGATCTCCCGCCAGTACCGCTCGACCAGGACGGTCATGGGCATCACCAGGGTGCCGCCGGTGTAGTCGAGTACCCGGTGGGCGGTCTCGACCACGAGTTGCCGCCACGGCGGCCAGTGCTGGAAGTTGTCCGTTCGGGGAAGCCCCGGCGTGATGTCCATGAGGGTCTCGCCGACCTTCTCGGCGTCGAACACCCGCGCATCCGGTATCAGTGGCTGCACGAGTGCGCCGGTCGTCGTCTTGCCCGCGCCGTGGGTACCGTTGAGCCATACGATCACGGGCTCGATGCTAGTCCCGCGCGGAGCCGTGGGGGCGCGGGGCGCCCGCCACGCGGCGCTCGCCGCCGTTGCGCTCCTGCCAGAGGCGGTACACCTCGACGGCGTCCTCGCGCGGCTCGTGGCGCATCGGCAGCCTGCGCTCCTGCCACGGCTTGGCGAACTCGTCGTAGAAGGTGCCCAGTTCGAAGTACTTGCGGTCGTCGACGTAGTGGGGCTCGTAGGCGTCGCGGGTGGTGAGGAAGACGACCTCGTCCGGCGAGCAGTAGTAGAGCGAGCCCAGGCACATCGGGCAGGGGTGGGCGAGCACGTAGACGGTGGTGCCGGTCAGGTGCTCGGTGCCGAGCCTGGTGCAGGCCTCGCGGATGGCGAGGATCTCCGCGTGGGCGGTGGGGTCGCCGGTCTGGGCGACCCTGTTGGGGCTCTCCGCGAGGATCTCGCCGTCCTTGACGATGACGGTCGCGAACGGGCGGCCGCCCTCGGTGACGTTCTGGCGGGCGATGTCGATGGTGCGCTGGACGAAGTCCATCAGGGCCTCCGGGGCGGGAGCGGGGGAAGGGACGAGGGAAGGGCCGGGAGGAAGGGGCGGTGGGGAAGGGGCGGGCCGGGGCAGGG
>NZ_JBIVVI010000889.1:0-3895 GCF_044757675.1 Kitasatospora sp. NPDC091257 | reverse complement strand
CTTTTAATCTGTTTCATTTTTTTTTTTTGTTGTTTGTTTTGGGGGGGGGGGGCCCGGCGGGGGGGGGGGGGGGGGGGGGCGCCCCGGGGGCCGCCCCCCCCCCCCACTCCTCGCCCACCCCTCAGCCGAGCAGCAGCTGCGCGGCCACCGTCGAACCGTCCGTGCGGATGCCGGCGGCGACGGCGGCGGCGCGCTCACGGGTGGCGGGGGCGAGGACGTGGCGGAGGGCCGCGGTGAGGGATCCGGCGGTCGGGGTCGGGCCGTCGTGGGCGACGCCGATGCCCAGCTCCGCCACCCGCGAGGCCCAGTAGGGCTGGTCCACGATCTGCGGGACCAGCACCTGCGGCGCGCCGGCCCGGGCGGCCGTGGTGGTGGTGCCCGCGCCGCCGTGGTGGACGACGGCCGCGAGCTTCGGAAACAGCGCCTGCTGGTTGACCTCGCCGACCGCGAAGCAGTCCTCGGCCCCGTCCACCTCGGCCAGTCGGGCCCAGCCGCGGCCGAGCAGTACCCGCCGGCCCTGCGCCCGGACCGCCTCGACGGCGACCCGGGCCGCCTCCACCGGGTCGCGCAGCGGCATGCTGCCGAAGCCGACGTACACCGGCGGCTCGCCGGCCGCCAGGAAGGCCGACAGGTCGGCGGGCAGCGGGCGTTCGTCCGGCAGGATCCACGCGCCGGTCTGCACCGTCTCGGGCCAGGCCGCGCCGGCCGCGCCCCCGCCCGGGCCCGGCCACGGGTCGAGCAGCGGGTCGGTGGCCAGCCACGGCCGTCCGGTGAGGACGTGGTCCCGGACGTTGTCGGCCACGGGCAGTCCGACGGCCGCCCGGTGGGTGTTGACCGCCGCGCCGAACAGCGCGTTCATCGTCCCGATGTTGAGCTCCCACAGCTCCCGGGGGTCGGTCACCTCCGGCGGGTACGGCAGCATCGGGTACTCGAACGGCCGGTGGTGCGGGGAGGGCAGCATGGTCGGCTGGAGGGCGACGCAGGTGAAGCGGGCACCCAACTGCTCGGCCGCCGCCTGGGCTCCGGCCACCGCCGGGAACAGGCCGGTGGCCACGACCGCACCGCCCGGCTCGGCCGCCCCGAGCACCGCCGCGTGGAACTGCTCGACCAACCGGGCCGCGCGCTCGGGGAGTTCCGAGGGCGCCGGGGGCGGCCCGCTGACCAGCGAACGCACCGACTGCCCTACCGGCACCAGTTCGACCCCGGCCTCGGCCAGCCGGGCCGCGAACTCCTCGTCCGGCGGCGCGCACACCCGCGCCTCGGCACCCAGTTCCCGCAGCCGCAGCGCCAGCGCGGCCATCGGCTCGACGTCCCCGCGCGACCCGTACGTCGACAACACCACTCGCACGTCGTGACTCCCCGTTCCCTCGGATTGCGTCCTTGAGCCGGTGATTCTGCGGCAGCACCGGGGCCTTGTGGCAAGGCCCCCCGTGCGCTATACGTTGAGAGTGGCGAGGAGTGGGTACGCCTCCGGACGCCTCCGGACGCCTCCGGACGCCTCCGGACGCCTCCGGACGCCTCCGCGACGCCGAACCGCCACGACGCACCGGGCGGGCGCCGCAATTCCCCGGGCGGGCGCCGAAGCGCCTGGCAGACTCTCCCCATGCGCACCGTCATTGAGAACATGGCCTCTCAACTCACCCGTGTGCCGGGCGTGGTGGGGGTGATGCTCGGCGGGAGCCGGGCCCGGGGCGAGGAACGGCCGGAGTCGGACTGGGACCTCGGGGTGTACTACCGGGGCGCCCTCGACCTCGACGCGCTGCGGGCGCTCGCCGGGCCGGAGGTCGAGGTGGCCGGGCCGGGCGGCTGGGGCCCGTGGGTGAACGGCGGGGCGTGGCTGCGGGTCGAGGGTGTCGCCGTGGACTGGATCCTGCGGGACCTCGACCGGGTCGGGCGGGTGTGGGCGGACTGCCGCCGGGGCCACGTCGAGGTGGGAACGCAGGCCGGCCACCCGCTCGGCTTCTGGTCGCCCTGCTACCCGGGCGAGGTCGCCCTCGGACTGCCGCTGGCCGACCCCACCGGGGAGTTGACGCGGCTCAAGGAGCAGGCCGCCGACTATCCGGAGCCGCTGCGCGACGCCCTCACCGCGGCCACCTGGGAGGCCGGCTTCCTGCTCGACACCGCCGCGAAGAGTGCCGCCCGCGCCGATGCCCTGCACGTCTCGCTCTGCCTGTCGCGCGCCGTCGGCATCCTGGTCCAGGCCCTCCACGCCCACCACCGCCGCTGGTGCCTCAACGAGAAGGGCGCCCTGGCCGTGGCGGAGCAACTGCCGGACACTCCGGCGGACTTCGGCACGACGGCACGCGGCCTGCTCGCCGCGCCCGGCGGATCGGCGGCCGAGCTGACGGCCGCGGTCGCCCGGGCACGGGAGCTGACCCGGGAGACCGTGGCCGCACTGGGCCGCTGAGCCGCCGGCCGGCCCGCTGGGCCGGGCCGCCGAGCCACCCCCGGGCTCCCGGCGGGGCGGTCAGTCCCGGTACCAGGAGACGGTGAACCCGTGGTCGGCGGCCGACGCCACCTCGACGGCCGCCGCCCGCAGCTCCCGCTCCCAGCCCTGCCGCGCCCCGGACGCCCGGTCGCCGAGGCAGTCCGGGCAGCAGACCTGGTCGGCCAGCGCCACGAACCGCTGTTCCGCCGCGTTCGCGGCCCCGCCGCTCGCCCGCCAGAGCTCGCTGACGGCGTCCCCCGACGTGATCTCCTCCGACATCAGCCGGGCCGCCGTGCGGTGCAGCAGGCAGCGCCCGACGAAGTCGTCGTCCGGCACCGGCAGGCCGAGCTCGGCCATCGCCTGCCACAGCAGCCCGCCGAGTTCGGCCGAGCGCTCGCCGCGGCCCCGACGCCCCGCCAGGTCGCACAGCGCGGCCGACTGCGCACCGACTCCCGCCGCCAGCAGGTCGGCGGCGGCCATCGGCAGGTCCTCGGGGTGGACGAGCCCGGTGGTGTACCGCCAGGCCAGGGTGAAGGCGTCGTTCATGGCGACATCCTGACAAGACGACAGCGGCCGTCGCCACCCGGTATCCGCGGCCCTGCGGGAAACGCAGGGTGGCGTGCTGCGGGAAACCGCAGGAGGGTCGCCGGAAACCCTCATACCGCCACTGACCTGCGGTTTCTAGCGTGGAGCCAGCCGGGGACGAGCAGTCCCCCGACCACCTTGGAGCCCCGCATGCCGCACACCGTCCTCGCCATCGCCCAGCAGCCCGCCGACGGGTTCGCCGGCTGGGCGGCCGACCTGGTCGACACCATGGGCGGCCCCGGGGCCGGCCTGGCGATCGCGCTGGAGAACCTCTTCCCGCCGCTGCCCAGCGAGGTGATCCTGCCGCTGACGGGCTTCGCCGCCGGGCAGGGCGTGATCAGCCTCGCGTCCGCGCTGACCTGGACCACCCTCGGTTCGGTCGCCGGGGCCGTCGTCCTCTACTGGCTGGGCGCCCTGTTCGGCCGGGAGCGGATGCACGCGATCTGGGCCCGGCTGCCGCTGGTCAAGGCCTCCGACCTGGAGCGCACCGAGGCCTGGTTCGCCCGGCACGGAACGAAGGCGGTGCTGCTGGGCCGGATGGTGCCGATCTTCCGCAGTCTGATCTCGGTACCGGCCGGGGTCGAGCGGATGCCGCTGCCCGCGTTCGTCATGCTGACCACGATCGGCAGCCTGGTGTGGAACAGCGTGCTGGTGATGGCCGGCTTCCTGCTCGGGGACCGCTGGGACGTGGTGGAGACGTACGTCGGGCTGCTCTCCAAGGCGGTCCTGGTCGTGGTCGTGCTGGCCGTGGCCGGGTACGTCGTGATGCGCGTCCGCAGCCGCGGCGGCGAGAGCGCCGCCCAGCACCGCCGGGCGAGCGCGGGTACACGCCCATGTACGCGTACACCACGAGGTGCCGGTCGACGTCCGCGAGCAGCTCCC
>NZ_JBIVVI010000888.1:0-3908 GCF_044757675.1 Kitasatospora sp. NPDC091257 | reverse complement strand
GACCCCCACGGGCACGCCCACCAGCCCGCCCGCCGGCAGCCACACCCTGGTCGGCTACCTGCACGCGAGCTTCGCCAACGGCGCCGGCTACACCCGGATGGCCGACGTCCCGAACTCCTGGGACTTCATCAACCTCTCCTTCGGCGAGCCCACCTCCGTCACCTCCGGCGACATCCGCTTCAACCGCTGCCCGGCCACCGAGTGCCCGGGCGTCGAGTCGGACGACGAGTTCAAGGCCGCCATCGCCGCCAAGCGGGCCCAGGGCAAGAAGGTGCTGATCTCGATCGGCGGCCAGAACGGCCAGGTCCAGCTGACCAGCACCGCCGCCCGGGACACCTTCGTCGGCTCCGTCTCGGCGATCATCGACAAGTGGGGCCTGGACGGCCTGGACATCGACTTCGAGGGGCACTCGCTCTCCCTCAACACCGGTGACACCGACTTCAAGAACCCGACCAGCCCGGTCATCGTCAACCTGATCTCCGCGCTGAAGACCCTCAAGGCCAAGTACGGTCCGGGCTTCGTGCTGACCATGGCGCCGGAGACCTTCTTCGTCCAACTCGGCTACCAGTACTACGGATCGGGCCCCTGGGGCGGCCAGGACCCGCGGGCCGGGGCGTACCTGCCGGTCATCCACGCGCTGCGCGACGACCTCACCCTGTTGCACGTCCAGGACTACAACTCCGGCTCCATCATGGGCCTGGACAACCAGTACCACTCGATGGGCGGCGCCGACTTCCACGTCGCGATGACCGACATGCTGCTCAAGGGCTTCCCGGTGGCGGGCAACACCAACAACGTGTTCCCGGCGCTGCCCGCCTCCAAGGTCGCCATCGGCATGCCGGCCACCACCAACGCGGGCAACGGCTACGTCGCCCCGGCCGAGGTGAACAAGGCGCTCGACTGCCTGACCAAGCTGGCCAACTGCGGGACGTACGTGCCGCGTTCGGGCGCGCAGCCGAACCTGCGCGGACTGATGACCTGGTCGATCAACTGGGACCGGTTCGGCGGCCAGGAGTTCTCCAAGAACTTCAACGGCTACTTCGGGCGCTGACCCGGACGCTCCGCCGGCCCGGACGCCCCCGCGAGTCGACGCCTTCGGGGCCATGCTTGAACCTGACACCGGTGTGAGGTCCGAGCATGGTCCCCATGGCGACCACACAGCTCACAACCCCGGTACCCCGCAAGCCCTTTCCCCTGTCCGCCCTGCTCGCCCTGGCCACCGCCGTCTTCGTCACCGGTCTCACCGAGAACCTGCCCGCCGGCGTGCTGCCCGGGATGAGCGAGGCGCTCGGGGTCGGCGAGTCCGCGGCCGGGCAGACCGTCACCGTCTACGCGATCGGCTCCGCCGTCACCGCGATCCCGCTCAGCGCGGCCACCGCCGGCTGGGGCCGCAAGCGGCTGCTGCTCTCCGCGATGGCGGGCTTCGCGGTCGCCAACACCGTCACCGCGGTCTCCACCAGCTATCCGCTCACGCTGGCCGCCCGCTTCCTCGCGGGCGTCGCGGCCGGCCTGGCCTGGGCCCTGCTCGCGGGGTACGCGCGCCGGCTGGTGCCGGTCGAGCAGCAGGGGCGGGCCATGGCGGTGGCGATGGCGGGCGTGCCGGTGGCGCTGTCGCTGGGAGTGCCGGTCGGCACCTTCCTGGGGCAGGTGCTCGCCTGGTGGGTGCCCTTCCTGGCCATGACGGCCCTGGCGGTCGGCGTGATCGGCTGGATCGCGGCGCTGCTGCCGGACCAGCCCGGGCAGCCGGCCGGTGAGCGGGCGCCGGTCCGCGGGGCGCTCGCCGTGCCCGGCGTGCGGCCGGTGCTCACCGTGACGGTGCTCTTCGTGCTCGCGCACACCATCCTGTTCACCTACATCGCGCCCTTCCTGGACCGGGCCGGCCTCGGCGGCGCCACCGGCACCGTGCTGCTGGTCTTCGGGCTGGCCTCGCTGGCGAGCGTCTGGCTGATCGGCGCGCACATCCACCGCCGGCTGCGGCAGCTGACGATCGGCGCCGCGCTGCTGGTCGCGCTGACGGCGGCCGTCCTCGCGGTGCGGTCCGGCGGCGCGCCGCCGGTGTACGTCGCGGCGCTGTTCTGGGGCCTGGGCTGGGGCGGCGTCCCGACCCTGCTCCAGACCGCGCTCGGCGACGCGGGCGGGGAGCGGGCGGACGCCGCCCAGGCCGTCCTGGTGACCCTGTGGAACGCCGCGATGGCGGGCGGCGGCGTGGTCGGCGGCCTGGTCCTGAGCGGCCTGGGCACCGGCGCCCTGCCCTGGACGGTGCTCGCGCTGATGCTCCCCGTCCTCGCCGTGGCCGCCGCCGCCCGCCGCCACGCCTTCCCGCCCCGGCGGGACGCGGCCGTCGGCTCTAGCGCACCATCAGCCGGTTGACCGCCTCGACCACCTCGGGGGACGCCTTCGCCAGGGAGCCCGACGCGTACGGCGGCTGCGGGTCGTACTCGATCAGCAGCTGGATCGCCTGCGCGGTCGTGTCCCCGCTGATCACGCCGGCCAGCGTCAGGGCGAGGTCGATCCCGGCCGAGACCCCGGCGGCGACGGCGTACTTGCCGTCGATGACGACCCGCTCCGCCCCGGTCGGCTCCGCCCCGTAGCGGGGCAGCCGGTCCAGGACGCCCCAGTGGCTGGTGGCCCGGCGGCCCTTGAGCAGCCCGGCGGCGCCCAGGATCAGCGAGCCGGAGCAGACCGAGGTGGTCCAGGTGGTGGTCGCGTCCACCCGGCGCACCCAGTCGAGCACGGCCCGGTCCGTCAGCTGGGCCTCCGTCCCGGGCCCGCCGGGCACCAGCAGCAGGTCGGCCGAGTCCACCTCGTCCAGGGCGGCGTCCGCGACGAGCGCCAGGCTGCCGAGGTCGTTGCGCACCGGCCCCCGTTCGGCGGCGGTGAACACCACCTCGGCGCCGGGGATCCGGGACAGCACCTCGTACGGGCCGACCGCGTCCAGGGTGGTGAACTCGGGGTAGAGCAGGATGGCGATGCGCATCAGTGACCTCCGGTGGGTTCGGGTCGGAAGCGGCGTCGGTACTCGGCGGGCGGGGCGGCCAGGGCCCGGACGAAGGCGCGCCGCATCGCCTCCGGGGTGCCGTAGCCGCAGGAGCGCGCGATCTCCTCGATGCCGTCGTCGGTGTCCTCCAGCAGCCGCCGGGCGGCCTCCAGCCGGACCCCGTCCACGTACCGGCCGGGGGTCACCCCCACCTCGGCGGCGAAGGCCCGGGCGAAGTGCCGCGGCGACAGCGCCGACCGGCCGGCCAGCGCCTCGACCGAGAGGTCGGCCTCCGGGTGCTCGGCGATCCACCGCTGCACCTCGCGCAGCGGCCGCCGGGCCGCCACCTGGGCGGCCAGCTGGGTGCTGAACTGGGCCTGGTTGCCCGGCCGGCGCAGGAAGACCACCAGGTGGCGGGCGACCAGCAGGGCCGTTTCGCGCCCGAGGTCCTCCTCCACCAGGGCCAGCGCCAGGTCGATCCCGGCGGTGACCCCGGCCGAGGTGGCGATCCGCCCGTCCCGGACGTGGATCGGGTCCGGGTCCACCTCGACGTCCGGGAACCGCCGGGCCAGTTCCTCGCCGTAGGCCCAGTGGGTGGTCGCCCGGCGTCCGGCCAGCAGCCCGGCCTCGGCGAGCAGGAAGGCGCCGGTGCACACCGACACCACCCGCTCGGCCCGTCCGGCCAGCTCCCGGATCCGTGCCACCAGGGCCGGGTCCGGGCGCTCGGTGTCCATCCCGCCGGGAACCAGCAGGGTGTGCACCGCCCCGACCTCGGTCAGGTCCGCGTCCGGCAACAGCCGCAGTCCGCTGTGGCTGCGCACCGGACCGCCGCCGGGGGAGGTCCCGGTCGACCGGCCGCGTCCCACCCGCGCCTCGCACGTGGGCGGCGTGGTCGACCTGACCGTGCCCGCCGGGCTCCACGAGCGACTGG
>NZ_JBIVVI010000887.1:0-3930 GCF_044757675.1 Kitasatospora sp. NPDC091257 | reverse complement strand
GGTGGCCCTCATCCAGATCAAAATCGGATAACGAGGGGTCGCACTGTCCGCTATTCGGACTTATTCCGTGCCCCTGTCACCCTGCGCATACGTATGCAGACCGGTCCGTGCCGCACCCGGCGCCCGTCGCCCGCCGGATCAGATGCCCCCGTTGACCACCGCGTTCTGCGCCGCGCCGGCGCTCACGTTCCACTTGGCCAGGATCTTGTCGTACTCGCCGCTGCGGATCAGCTGGTCGATCGCCTTGGTCAGCACGTCGCGCAGCTGCCCGTCGTCCTTGCGCACCGCGATCCCGTACGGGTTGGAGGTGGACTGCCCGCCGGTCACCTCGAAGCGGCCGCCGCCGTCGGTGGTCTTCGCCGCGTAGGCGGCCACCGGGAAGTCGTTCAGGCCGGCCGCGGCGGCGCCGGAGGCGACCTCGGCCAGCGCCTTGGTGTCGGTGTCCAGCTTGTGGGGGGTCAGCGGGCGGCCGGCCCGGGCGCAGACGGCCACCTGGCGGGTGACGATCTCGTCCTGGGTGGTGCCCTGCTGGAGCGCGACGGTCCTGCCGCACAGGTCGTCCAGGCCCTTGATCCCCTTGGGGTTGCCCTTCGGGACGACGATCGAGGTGCCGGCGATGAAGTAGTCCACGAAGTCCACGCCGGGGCCGGTCTGCTTGCCGTTCTCGTCCAGGGCGTCGCGGCGCTGGCGGGTGTCGCTGAGCGCCGACATCGCCACGTCGTACTGCTTGGCCTGGAGGTTCGACACCAGCTTGTCGAAGGGGGTGTCGACGAACTCGACCCGCACGTCGAGGATCCGGCCCAGGGCGGCGGCGAGCTCCGGGTCCAGGCCGGCCGGCTTGCCGTCCGGGCCGCGGTACTCCACCGGGGCGTAGTTGACGTCCATGCCGACCCGCAGCGCCCCGGCCGTCCGCTGGGCGTTCGGCAGCTTGCCGCGGAGGTCCTTGACCGGGTCGTCCGAGGCGGCCTGCCCGCCGCCGCAGCCGGTCAGCAGCAGGGCACCGGCGGTGGCCAGGGCGGCGGCGGCCGGTATCGGACGACGGGCATGGCGGACGTGAAGCATGAGGGAGGCTCCTGTGGGAGGGACGAGCGGCCGCCACGGTGTCGCGCGGGTGTACGCGAAATGGCGGACAAGCGATCCTGCCATCCCGGCCTGCCGGGCCCGGCGGCGGGTGTGTCAGAATTCGTTACCGGGTGACCCCCGAACGCTCGAACCAGACCGACGAGCCCCGACAGGCTCGGGGTGCCCGGGAACGGAAGTCCTCACGCGGCTCCGTATCCGGGGCGCCGACTCCCCTTCGGATCTGCGTTCACTCCTGCGGGTGCGCGTGCGCTCATGCCGTTGCCGCCGCCGGTGCCCGGCGCTTCCGACGCCGGGCCCTGTGACGCGACGGCACGGCGATGAACCGCACGTGACGAGGACGAAAAGGCATAGGTGCGATGCCTTCGTCCGACCTACGCTCGGCCCGGAAGCACAACGCGGACAACACAAGACCCCATAAAACCCTCATCCGAGGGCGCCGCCCGACGGCAGCGCCCCGACCCTGACCCCGGGTCCGCTTCGGCGTACCCGGTTTCCGGTTTCCGGCCGGGTCGTCCTGCCCGTCGGCCGCGCGTCCTCGCCAGATCAATGACGAAGAGGTCATCGTGGCAGCGGAGATCATCAGCAGCACCCAGGACACCGACGATCCGGTCGACGCGGTTTTCGCGCTCCACCGCGGCGGCAAGATGGAGATCCGGGCGACCGTCCCGGTGCGCGACGCGGACGACCTGTCCCTCGCCTACACCCCCGGTGTCGCCCGGGTCTGCACGGCCATCGCCGAGCAGCCGGAGCTGGTCAACGACTACACCTGGAAGGCCAACACCGTCGCGGTGGTCACCGACGGCACCGCGGTGCTGGGCCTCGGCGACATCGGCCCGCAGGCCTCGCTGCCCGTGATGGAGGGCAAGGCGATCCTGTTCAAGCAGTTCGGCGGCGTGGACGCGGTGCCGATCGCGCTCGCCTGCACCGGAGTCGACGAGATCGTCGAGACCGTGGTCCGGCTGGCGCCCTCGTTCGGCGGCGTCAACCTGGAGGACATCTCCGCGCCCCGCTGCTTCGAGATCGAGCGCCGGCTCCAGGAGGCCCTGGACATCCCGGTCTTCCACGACGACCAGCACGGCACCGCGATCGTCACCACCGCCGCCCTGTGGAACGCCGCCAAGGTGACCGGCCGTGAGATCGGCTCGCTGCGGGCCGTCATCTCCGGTGCCGGCGCGGCCGGCATCGCCATCGCCAAGATGCTGGTCGCGGCCGGCATCGGCGACGTGGCGGTCTGCGACCGCAGGGGCGTCGTCCACGAGGGCCGCGGCGACCTCACCGACGTCAAGGCCGAGATCGCCGGGCGGACCAACCGCACCGGCCTCAAGGGCTCGCTGGCCGACGCGCTGGCCGGCGCCGACGTGTTCATCGGCGTCTCCGGCGGCACCGTGCCGGAGGAGGTCGTCGCGACCATGGCCGAGGGCGCGTTCGTCTTCGCGATGGCCAACCCCACCCCGGAGATCCACCCCGAGGTCGCGCACAAGTACGCCGCCGTGGTCGCCACCGGCCGCAGCGACTTCCCGAACCAGATCAACAACGTGCTGGCCTTCCCGGGCATCTTCGCGGGCGCCCTCCAGGTCCGCGCCTCCCGGATCACCGAGGGCATGAAGCTCGCCGCCGCCAAGGCGCTGGCCGGCGTCGTGGCCGACGAGCTGACCCCGCAGAAGGTCATCCCCTCGCCCTTCGACGAGCGGGTCGCCCCGGCGGTCACCAAGGCCGTCGCCGAGGCCGCCCGCGCGGAGGGCGTCGCCCGGGCCTGAGGCCGAGCCTTCCGGGGCCGATCCTTCCGAGGCCGGGACACGCGTCACATGCTCGCGTGCTTCCCGGCCTCGGCCGTACCGGGCTAACGTCCGGGGCATGTTCGCCGCCTACGCCGCACGCATCGACGCCGACGATCCGCTGAGCGGGCTGGAGCTCGGGGAGCTTCCCGAGCCGCAGGCCCGACCCGGCTGGAGCGTGGTCACCGTCCGGGCCGCCAGCCTCAACCACCACGACCTCTGGTCGCTGCGCGGGGTCGGCCTGCCCGCCGCGCGGCTGCCGATGATCCTCGGCTGCGACGCCGCCGGGATCGACGAGGACGGCAACGAGGTCGTCATCCACTCCGTGATCGGCCAGAGCGGCCACGGGGTCGGCCCGACCGAGCCGCGCTCCATCCTGACCGAGCGTTACCAGGGCACCTTCGCCCGGAAGGTGGCCGTACCCACCTGGAACCTGCTGCCCAAGCCCGCCGGGCTGAGCTTCGAGCAGGCCGCCTGCCTGCCCACCGCCTGGCTGACGGCCTACCGGATGCTGTTCACCAACGCCGGGGTCAAGCCCGGGGACACCGTCCTGGTGCAGGGCGCGGGCGGCGGGGTGGCGACCGCGCTGATCGTCCTCGGCAAGGCGGCCGGCCTGCGGGTCTGGGTCACCGGACGGGACGAGGCCAAGCGCGCCCGGGCGGTGGAGCTCGGTGCCGACGCGGCCTTCGAGAGCGGCGCCCGGCTGCCCGAACGGGTGGACGCCGTGCTGGAGACGGTCGGCGCCGCGACCTGGTCGCACTCGGTGAAGTCGCTGCGGCCGGGCGGCACCGTGGTCATCTCCGGGGCCACCTCCGGCCCCAACCCGAGCTCCACCGAGCTGAACCGGATCTTCTTCCTGGAGCTCAAGGTGGTCGGCTCGACCATGGGCACCAAGGAGGAGCTGGCCGGGCTGCTCGCGTTCTGCGCCAACACCGGCGTCCGGCCGGTGATCGACTCGGTGTTGCCGCTGGCCGAGGCCCGGGACGGCTTCGCCCGGCTGGCCGGGGGCGACGTCTTCGGGAAGATCGTCCTCACCCCCTGACGCCGCGGCGGCCCGGCGCCCCCGAACGGG
>NZ_JBIVVI010000886.1:0-3931 GCF_044757675.1 Kitasatospora sp. NPDC091257 | reverse complement strand
GGTCTGGGGTGGCCCATTTCGGTGATGTTGTTCGTGTTCTTTGTTTTTTGTGAACCCCCCCCCGCAAACGACCCCCTGGGGCCCGGCCCGGCCCCGGCGGCCGCGACCGGGCGGCTGCGACCGGGCGGCGCAGGACCTACCCCCGCACGAAGCCGTGGCTCCGCTCCACCTTCGCCACGTGCAGCGTGTAGCGCTCGTACCACTCGGCCTGCCCGCGCCGCTGCGCCGCGCGGTGCTCGGCGTTGGTCCGCCACTCGGTGAGGGCCTCGGCGTCACGGAAGTACCCGACGGTGACGGACAACCCGCCGGGAGTCTGCGCGTGGTCCATCCCCAGGTACCCCGGGATGTCCTTCACCAGCTCTTCCATGCGGTCGCTGGTCTCGCTGTAGCCGGTCCGGTCCTGGGTCGGCACCGCGGTGAAGACCGCCGCGTAGTAGGGGGGTTCATAGGCCTCGACGGGCACGACGGGCGCATTCGCATCATTGCTCACGGCGTCACCGTAGGGCCGGACGCGCCCGGCGTACCAGCGTCTTTGCCGAACGGGATCCACAAGGGATCCAGTTCTTTGCCAACCGTCCCGGCCGGTGGTGCCGCATCAGTCGTAGAAGAACTGACGGAGGTCCTCGGCCGAGCCCGGACCGAACAGGAAGGCCTCGAATCCGGCCAGCACACGCCGAGGTGGCGGCCCGTCAGCGGCCAACCGTCGCAGCCAGATCTCCCCCTGCTCGCCCACCGCGTGGACGGCGGACAGCAGTTCGGCCATCCCGGCAGGGCGGGGCGGGGTCACGCCGGTGACGGGGTGCAGCTCCCAGCCCCCGGCCCGGGCGGCGAGCCGAAGCGCGCCCGCCCAGGTGGCGATGCGGGAGAGCCGGTTGCGCAGGGGCAGTTCGACGGACGGATCCAGGTACCCGAGCCCTACGGTCGCGGCGGCGAGGTCGTCCATCACCTGGCGCTCGACCGGGGTGCGGACCCAGTGGCCCTCCTGCGCGTCCTCGACGGCGGCGTCCCACCACTCCCAGGCGCTGTCGAGACGGGACTCGGGCCCGGTCGGCGGGGGAGGTCCCGGCGTGCCGGCCCGCGGCCGGTGCAGGTGGAACAGTTCCGGATCGCCCTCGTCGAGGCCGTGGACAAGACCGACCGGCTGCCACCCGGCCCCGTGCAGCAGCCGCCGCATCGGATGGTTGGAGACGTTGGTCGAGGTGAACAGCTTCGGGGTTTCGCAGGAGTCCGCCGCGGCATCCAGCAGCCGACGGCCGACGCCCCTGCCACGGGCGGGCGGCGAAACCATCAGCATCGTCACGAAGCCCTGATCGAAGAAGGTGTACTCGACCACGCAGTAACCGAGCGGGCCGGACCCGCCGTCCGCCACGAAGACCGGGCCCGGACCCTGCCGGCACCACCGTCGGATGCTCGCCGCCCGCTCCTCGTCGCCGGCGGCCGCGACCGTGTCGATGCCGACCAGCGCGTCCGCGTCCGACTCCCTGCCGCGGCGCACGACGAACTCGCCCGGGTCCTCTGCGTCCATGGGGACATGCCGCCAGTTCGCGCCGATCAGTTCGTGCCGATGCCCTCACCTACCGCAGGCGGGCGCGTTCGTCTGCGAGGGGATGCAGGCGGGTGGCCTGCCAGGGCGAGTTGCGGCCGGCGGCCTCGCGGTAGGCGATGCGCTGGACGGCGAAGAGCAGGCGGTAGAGGTTGAGGGCGGTGTCGGAGTCGTCGGCCGCGAAGCCCAGGTGGTGGACGAAGTCTTCGAGCGCGGGCCAGTCGAAGTCGTCGGGGACGGGCGGGGCGACGGGGACACCGAAGACACTGTTGAAGGCGGCGGCCACCGCGTAGTTGGCCGCGGCGAGGGCGTTGACGACGCCGGGATCGGCGGCCGGGTCGGGGCGGACATCTCAGGGCTCCTCTTCATCGGGCTTTGCAATGTTGAGCGCGGTGGTCACCGGCGCTCGGGGTGGCCGGCGTCGAAGAGGAGGGTGAGGAGGTTGAAGAGGGTGGACGCGGGAGCGGTGTTGAAGCGGACGAGGACCCGGCCGTCGAGGGTCTGGTCCGTGGTCGCGGACGGGAAGATCAGGCCGAACTCACGACCGCGCTCCTGGAGTTCACCGAGGAGGCTGCGGACCTGGTCGTCGGTGTAGGCCCGGATGCGGGGGTCGGTGGGCTGCATGGGGTAGCGGCGCTTCACGCGGCAGCCTCCTTCATCAGCTCGAACCAGACGACCTTGCCCTGCTTGCGGGGCTCGGCGCCGAAGCGGTGGGCGAGGGCCTGGACGAGGAACAGGCCCCGGCCGGAGGGGGCGAGCAGGTCGCCGGGGAGGCGGGGCTCGGGGAGGACCGGGCTGTTGTCCGAGACCGAGACCCGCAGCCGGTGTCCGGCGAGGGCCAGCACGACCAGGGGAGCAAGGGTGTCCCCGTGCCTCCAGGCGTTGAAGAAGAGTTCGTGGAGGGCGAGTTCGGCGTCGGAGATGACGGCGGGTCGCCACCCGGCGGAGGTGAGGAGGTCGGAGAGCTCGGTACGAGCGCTGGACCAGTCGGGAGGGTTGCAAGCACGCATGAGAGACCCCAGGGGAGGAGGAGGGGAATCGAGAAAGGCGGACACTCCGTCACGTGATCGGTGCAACACTGAGAGTAGGGCGATAGGTGTTACGCGTGCAACCAGATCGCCGAGATACCTCGCCCAGCTTGGCCAAGCTCACTCGTGTGGGTGGAGACTGGCCCAACACGGAAGGAATCCCCCTTGGCACTCAGGACCCAAATCAGCGAGCGACAGCGGCGGTTCGGCGCTGAGCTGAGGAGGTTGCGCGAGGCAGCGGGCTTGGCGGTCAAGGACGCCGGCGCCCTCATCGGCATGGCAGGCCCTCAGCTCAGCCACATCGAGGCCGCACGAACGGCGCTCGACCCGGAACGGCTCTCGGTCTTGCTCGAAGGCTACGGGTGCACGGATGAGACCTACGTGCAGCTGCTACATGCCCTCGGAGCCAGCGATGGGAAGGGCTGGTGGACCAGCTTCAAGGGCCAAGTCCCTGCCCTGGCACTCGACCTGGCGGAGTCCGAAAACCGGGCGATCCGACTCGACAACTACGAGACACTTCACATCCCGGGCATCCTTCAGCTGCCTGCCTACACCGCAGCGGTCTACGCCGATGGCACTGGCAGGTGGGACACTGCACTACAGATCGAGTTCCGCATGGAACGACAGCAGATCCTGACCGACGAGAGGCAGCGGCAGTTCCGCTTCGTCATCCATGAAGCAGCGCTGCGCATGCGGTTCGCAGGAGATGAGGTCATGCGCGCTCAACTGATCCATCTGATGGAGATCGCGGAGCTTCCCAACGTCGAGCTCCAGGTCATGCCCTTCGCTGCACCGAAGCGAGCGCCGTTCTCCGCCTCGTTCATGCTCTGCGACCCCGGCTGCCCTGAACTCGCGACCGTCATCCTGGACGGCCCGAAGCGGGCAGAGCACATCGCTGATCAGACTGAACTGACGGCCTACAGCCAGATGTTCCAGCAGCTCAGTGCTCATGCCCTACCGGTTGCAGACCGGGAGACGGCGTTGCGTGGACTCCCCAACCGCGACTCCTGGGGGCTCCTGCATCATCTTCTCTATCTGCTTCAGTCGTGAAAGGCGCATGATGTCCCACCCCTCCTGGCAGAAGTCGTCATACAGCAACGCCGAAGGAGGCAATAACTGCCTTGAGCTGGCTGCTGGTACCGGCGGCCTCTGCCATCTCCGCGAATCTGACGCCCCCGAGACGATCATCGCGACCACAACTGTCGGGCTTCGCGCCTTCCTCCTGGGCGCCAAGGCCGGCGAGTTCGACCACCTCGCCTGAAGCCTCGCTCGCCACCACGGCGAGCGAGCGAGAGGGCCGTCCCCAAACGCGAAGAACCCCCATCCGGATCCCGGATGGGGGTTCTTCTGAAGAATTGTT
>NZ_JBIVVI010000885.1:0-3940 GCF_044757675.1 Kitasatospora sp. NPDC091257 | reverse complement strand
GTCTGGTGCTGACCGTCCGCGTCGAAGGTGGCGAAGTACTTGGCGCCCGGCTGGGCCAGGGCGTAGGCAGTGGAGGGGTGCAAGCCGGGGAGCAGAAATAACAATCCGCTCATATGGTGAGGAATCGGATGCTTGATCCAGCCGTGACCCACCGGACCGACGAGCGGAGACCGTGCGATGGCGCAGGTGCACCCGTCGGGCAGGACCGTCCGGCGCCGCCGGGTCGGCGGGCCCGCCCGGGCGCTGCTCGCGATGCTGCTCACGGCGCTCGTGGTGGGTGGCGCCGTCCCGTACGTGTCCGGATCGGGGCGGGCGTACCTCAGCTACCTGGTGCTGGCCGAGGGCGAGGACGCCGCCGGCGCGGCCCGGGCCGGTGCGGAGAGCCGGGCCGCGGGCGGGCAGGTGGTCCAGGAGTACCCGCAGATCGGGGCCGCGCTGGTGTACGCGACCGGCCCGTTCGCCGACCGGGTGCGGGCCCGGCCCGGGATCGCCGCCGTCGGGGCGACCAGGACCGCGCCGGTGGTCGCGCCGCCGCGGGCGGTGGCGGGGGCGGGCGACTTCTCGGCGGGCACCGGCGCGGGGCCGGCGGCCGGGACGGGGCGGAGCGGGGACGTCCTTCCGCGCGGTGGTGACCGGGCGGACTCCGGGACCATGACGGTGCCCGATCCGGGGGAGGCGGGCGCCTGGAACCTCGCCATGGTCGGGGGCGCCGGCGTCCGGGCGGGCGATGCCTCGGCGGTGTCCGGTGGCGCGCCGCCGGCCGCAGGCGCGGTGCGGGGCGGGGGTTCGGCGCCGGCCGGGGGGGCGGTGCCGGGCGATGCCGTGCTGCACAAGGTGCTGGTCGCCGTGCTGGACTCCGGTGTCGACGACACCCACCCGGACCTGCGTGCCGCCGTCGACCCCAAGGCCTCCGCCTCCTGCGCGGACGGCCGGCCCGACGCCCGGACCGGCGCCTGGCGGCCGGACCCCGGGGTGGTCGAGAGCGGCCACGGCACGCACGTCGCCGGGATCGTGGGTGCCACCCGGGACGGCCACGGCGTCACCGGGGTCGCGCCGGGCGTACGGATCGCCGCCGTCCGGCTGCTCGGGCCGCTCGGGCAGTACTACGCCGAGAACATCGTCTGCGGCATGCTCTGGGCCGCCGACCACGGGGCCAGGGCGATCAACAACAGCTACTTCACCGACCCGTGGAAGTACAACTGCCCCGAGGACCGGGACCAGGCCGCACTGACCGCGGCCGTCGGGCGGGCCGTCGGGTACGCCCGGCGGAAGGGGGCGGTGGTGGTCGCCTCGGCGGGCAACGACGGGCAGGACCTCGGCGCCGGGCGGACCGACGACCGGAGCCCCAACGACCGGGTCTCGGGGCCGGCGCCCGTCCGCCACCTGGGCACCGAGTGCGTACGGCTGCCCGGCGAGCTGCCCGGGGTGGTCACCGTCACCGCGGTCAACCAGGACGGGCACCCGGCGGGCTACTCCAACTACGGGCGCGGACGGGTCTCGCTGGCCGCGCCGGGGGGCGACCCGGACGGCGGGCCGCAGGGCGCGATCGTCTCCGACTGGCCGGACGGGCGGTACGCCGCGCTGGCGGGGACCTCGATGGCGGCCGCGCACGTGACCGGGGCGGTGGCGGTGGTGGCGGCCCTGCGGCCGGAGCTGGGGGCGGACGGGTTGGCGGGGGTGCTGGCGGGGGCGGCGGCGCCCGGGTGTCCTGCGGGGGTGTTCGGCTGCGGGGAGCGGCAGTACTTCGGTGCGGGGCTGCTGGCGCTGCCCCGGTGACGGGGACGCGGTTTCCGTTGCGGGCGCGCGGGCTGCGCCCCGCGCGCCCGTCGGGTGGTGGGGGCGGGGAAAAGCAGGTGACGGGGCGGCGGGACGGGGGTGAGGATCGGGGCATGGGTGAATCGGACGCGGCGGTGTTCCTGACGACCGAGCGGCTGGTGCTGCGGCGCTTCACGGCGGCGGACGCGGACCGGCTCGTGGAGCTGGACGGGGACCCCGCGGTGATGCGCTTCCTCACCGGGGGGAGGCCGAGCCCGCGGGAGTGGGTCGAGGGGGAGTTGTTGCCGCAGTACCTGGAGCACTACCGGCGGTACGGCGACCTCGGCTGGTGGGCGGCCGAGGAGCGGGCGGGCGGGGCGTTCCTGGGGTGGTTCGAGTTCCGGCCGACGCGGGAGGGGGAGCGCGGGGAGGTCGAGCTCGGGTACCGCCTGCGGCGGGCCGCGTGGGGGCGCGGGTACGCGACGGAGGGAGCGCGGGCGCTGGTCCGGCGCGGGTTCGCGGAGCTGGGGGTGGAGCGGGTGGTGGCGTACACCATGACGGTGAACGCGGGCTCGCGGCGGGTGATGGAGAAGAGCGGGCTCTCGTACGTCCGTACGTTCCGCGAGGACTGCCCGGAGCCGATCCCGGGCAGTGAGCACGGTGAGGTCGAGTACGCGCTGACGGCCGGGGACTGGCGGGCGCGGTCCGGGATACTCGGGGCATGAGGCTGACGGATTTCTGGCGACGGATGTACGCGCACTTCGGGGAGTCGTACGCGGAGTCGTTCGCGACCGACCACGTGATGAGCGAGCTGGGCGGGCGGACGGTGCGCCAGGCGCTGGAGTCGGGCTGGGAGGCCAAGGACGTCTGGCGCATGGTCTGCGACACCCAGGGCGTGTCCGGCGTGCTGCGCTGAGTGCCGGCCTCCGGGCGGCATGGGACAGACTGTTCGGGTGACAAATAGCGCAGAGCAGAAGAATTCGGACCGGAGTGCCGAGCGCGCTCCGGTGGGCGGGGGGCTCTGGGGCGGCGGGATGCCGCGCTGGCTGCCGCGGGCGATGGTGCTGTTCCTGGTGCTGGTGGGGGTGTTCCAGCTCGCCGACTGGGCGTTCCGGCAGCTGATCGACCTGTTCGTGATGCTGCTGGTGTCGTTCTTCCTGTCGCTGGCGCTGGAGCCGGCCGTGGACCGGATGGCGGCGCGGGGGGTGCGCCGGGGGGTGGGGACCTTCCTGGTGTTCGTGGCGGTCGGGGCCGCGGTGGTGGGCTTCCTCGCCGCGCTCGGCACGCTGCTGGTCGACCAGGTGGCGAAGATCGCGGGGGACCTTCCGCACCTGGTCGACAATCTGATCGGCTGGATCAACCGGACCTTCCACCAGGACCTCTCGCTGGGCGAGTTGCAGAATCGGTTGCTCAAGGACTCCGGCACCATCGAGAACTACGTCCAGCAGGCCGCCGACAATGTCTGGGGCGTCTCGTCCACCGTGATCGGCGGGCTCTTCCAGGCCTTCACGGTCGGGCTGTTCACCTTCTACTTCACCGCCGAGGGCCCGCGGGTGCGCCGGACGGTCTGTTCGATGCTGCCGCCCGCCAAGCAGGGCGAGGTGCTGCGGGCCTGGGAGATCGCGCTCGCCAAGACCGGCGGCTACCTGTACTCCCGGGCGCTGCTCGCGGTGGTGTCGGCCGCCGGGCACTGGGTGATGTTCGAGCTGCTGGACCTGCCGTACGCGGCGGCGCTGGCGGTCTGGGTCGGCGTCATGTCGCAGTTCGTGCCGACCCTCGGGACGTACCTGGCCGGGACGCTGCCGGTGCTGGTGGCGCTGACGGTGGAGCCGGTGGACGCGCTCTGGGTGCTGGTCTTCGTGGTGGTCTACCAGCAGGTCGAGAACTACCTGCTGCAGCCGCGGATCACCGCGCGGACGGTGGACGTGCACCCGGCGGTGGCCTTCGGCTCGGTGATCGCGGGCGCGGCGCTGCTCGGCGCGGTCGGCGCGGTGATCGCGATCCCGGCGGCGGCCACGCTCCAGGGCTTCGTGGGGACGTACGTGCGGCGGTACGAGGTGGCCACCGATCCGCGGATCGACCGGGGCGAGCAGCGGCGGGCGCGGCGGGAGCTGCGCCGGGAGGCGGCCCGGCGGCTGCGCCGGATGGTCGGCGGGGACGGGACGAGGCGCGGGGAGTGACCCGG
>NZ_JBIVVI010000884.1:0-3950 GCF_044757675.1 Kitasatospora sp. NPDC091257 | reverse complement strand
GGGTGCGGTGGGAGGGGTTCAGCTGCCGGTGCCGCGGTAGGCGCGCAGCCCGGCCCGCCAGGCGAGCCCGGCGGCGAGGACGCAGAGCGCGGCGACGACCGGCGAGGCGAACTGGAAGGCGATGGGCAGGCCGAGCGGGTCGGGCCGGTCGAGGATGCGCAGCGCGGGAAGCCAGTTGACGAAGGCCAGTGGGACGCCGAAGACCGCCCCGGCGACCAGCTCCTTGGCGAAGATCGTCGGCGGGTAGTGCAGCAGCGTCGCGCCGCCGTAGGTGAAGGAGTTCTGGATCTCCTTGGACTCGCCCCACCAGAACTGGACGGTGGCGCCGCCGATGTAGATCGCGCCGAAGATGACGGTGCCGCAGAGCAGCAGGGCGGGCACCAGCAGCACCCGGTCCCAGGTCCAGTGGACGTCCAGGGCGGCCAGCGACCAGACCAGCACCGCGACGGCCTGGAGCGGGCGGCCGAGCCGGCGCAGCGTGAAGCGTTCGGCGCACAGCTGGGAGAGCGCGGGCGCGGGCCGGATCAGCATGGTGTCCAGCGAGCCGCTGCGGATCCGCGCGCCGAGCCCCTCGGCCGAGCCGACCAGCAGGTTGGCGACGCCGAGCGAGAAGGTGGCGGTGGCGTACAGGAAGGCGATCTCCGGCAGGCTCCAGCCGCCGAGCCGGTCGGTGTGCAGGAACATGATCACCAGCACCGCGAAGTCGAGGGAGTGGGTGACCAGGCTCGCCGCCAGGTTGAGCGCGAAGGAGGCCCGGTAGGCCATCATCGAGCGCATCCACATCCGGGCGCAGAGCCACCAGGAGCGCAGCGCCCAGGCGGTGCGGGCGGCGAGGGGCTCCCGGCGGAGCCCGACGAGTTGCTCAGCCACCCTGCACCACCACCTTGCGGGTGGCCAGCCACTGGGCGCCCCGCCCGGCGGCGAGCAGCACCACCGCCCAGCCGAGCTGGAAGCCGAGCGCCCCGAACAGGGCGGTGCCGCCGGTCCGTTCCAGGAAGACGTCGGTGGGGACGTTCACCAGCGCCGACCAGGGCAGCGCCCGGCCGAGGTCGCCGAGCAGGCCGGGGAACAGCGCGACCGGCAGCAGCATCCCGGAGAAGAACATCGAGACCACCAGCATCACCGAGCGCACCCCCTCCGAGTCGTGCAGCCAGAAGCCGGTGATCGAGACCAGGAAGCGCAGCCCGAAGCTGACCACGACCGCCAGCAGTACCGAGAGCAGGAAGAACGCCCAGGTCAGTGAGTGTTCGGGCAGCCGGATGCGGAACACCAGCGCGCCGATCAGTATCGGCACGGTGCCGCGCACCAGCGCCTGGAAGCCGGCCCGGCCGAGGTCGGAGGCCAGCCACCAGGCCTGGAAGTCGACCGGGCGGTAGAGGTCGACGGCGATGTCGCCGCTGCGGAAGCGTTCCTGGAGGTCGTCCTGGAAGCCGCCGCCCCAGACCGCGACGGTGACCAGCAGGCTCTGGCTGACCCAGATGTAGGTGACGGCCTGGCTCTGGTCGTAGCCGCCGAGGCCGGGGCGGGCCTGCCAGAGGGCGAGGAAGGTGGAGGCCAGGATGATGCCGAAGACGGTGTTGGTGAAGGTGCCGGCCACGGTGGCGGCCCGGTAGGTGGAGTAGCGGCGGAAGGCGCCGCGGGCAACGGCGGCGTAGAGCATATTGTCTCCTTGTCGACAAATATGGGCAGAGGGGGATTCCCCTCGACATCCGCGCACGCCGCAGCGGCTCCGACCGGCCGTACCCGGGGGTGCCGGGCCTGGCGGGCGGAGCTGCGAAAGTGGGTGCGTTATGTGGTTTGCACCTTTCACCGTACCTCCGGCCCGCACCACCCGCACCCGGTTTTCCCCGCCTGATCCGACGTCAAATAGCAGATAATCTCGGCATGACCTTGAGCACCCGCCGCCAGGCCAAACGGGCCGCCCGCCGCGAGGCCCGCCGCGCCCTCCCGCTCTGGCGCCGGCTCCTGCCCACCTGGCGGGTCACCCTCGGCACCCTCACCCTGCTGTTCCTGCTCGCCGCCGGCGGCTTCGCCGTGCTCTACGTCATCGTCCCGGTGCCCGACCCCAACGCCCACGCCGTCGCCCAGAACAACATCTACCTCTACGCCGACGGCACCACCGAGATCGCCCGCACCGGCGCCGTCAACCGCACCGACGTCACCATCGACCAGATCCCGCCGGCGACCCAGCAGGCCGTCGTCTCCGCCGAGGACCGCACCTTCTACCAGAACCGCGGGATCGACCTGAAGGGCATGCTCCGGGCCGGCTGGAACACCCTGCTCGGCAAGGGCATGCAGGGCGGCTCCACCATCACCCAGCAGTACGTCAAGAACTACTACCTCACCCAGGACCGCACCATCGAGCGCAAGGGCCGCGAACTGCTCATCGCCCTCAAGGTCGACCAGCAGCGCGACAAGCCCGAGATCCTCGCCGGCTACCTCAACAGCAGCTACTTCGGCCGCGGCGCCTACGGCATCCAGAGCGCCGCCCACGCCTACTACGGCGTCGACGTCTCCGGGCTCACCCCCGCCCAGGGCGCCTACCTCGCCTCCCTGCTCCAGGCCCCCAGCCTCTACGACGTCAAGACCGCCACCCCCGCCAACCGCGAGAAGGCCGTCGCCCGCTGGAACTACACCCTCGACGGCATGGTCCAGCTCGGCTTCCTCGCCCCCGCCGACCGTGCCGCCACCACCTTCCCCGACCCGATCGACCCCCAGCCCGCCACCGGCCTCGCCGGCCAGGCCGGCTACCTGGTCGGCGTCGCCGACGACTACCTCGTCTCCTCCGGCACCCTCGACGCCGCCACCCTCAAGGCCGGCGGCTGGCGCATCACCACCACCTTCGACAAGCCCCGGCAGGACGCCTTCGTCAAGGCCGTCCAGGACCGGCTCACCGGCGAACTCGACCCCCGGGCCCGCCCCGCCACCGACACCGACGTCCGGGTCGCCGGCGCCTCCGTCGAACCCGCCACCGGCCGGGTCGTCGCCGTCTACGGCGGCCCCGACTACGCCAAGCAGCCCTACAACGACGCGCTGCGCCAGGACAACCAGATCGGCTCCACCTTCAAACCGATCGACCTCGCCGCCGGCCTGCTCGCCCAGCACACCCTCGACGGCGTCCCGATCACCACCGAATCCCGCTACGACGGCAGCAGCGAACGCCCCGTCACCGGCGGCCCCACCCCCTACGCGCCGCCCAACGAGGACGACGTCGACTACGGCAGCATCACCCTGCGCTACGCCATGGTGAAGTCCGTCAACTCCGTGTACGCGCAGGAGGGCGTCGACGCCGGACTCGCCCGCGTCCGGGAGACCGCCGTCAAGCTCGGCATCCCCGACAGCGTCCGCGGCATGGACCCGGCCAACACCTCGATGACGCTCGGCACCGCCACCCCCAGCGCCCTCGACCTGGCCGGCGTCTACGCCACCCTCGCCGACCACGGCCGGGCCCGCACCCCCTGGTCCGTCGTCAAACTCGAACGCGTCAACCCCGGCGGCGCCGTCGACGTCCCCAAGATGCCCGAACACGACCCCACCGAGGCCCTCGACCGGGAGACCGCCGACTCCGTCACCGACGTGCTGCGCGACGTCGTCAGCCCGCGCGGCACCGGCGCCGCCGCCCTTGACCTGAACCGCCCCGCCGCCGGCAAGACCGGCACCACCGACTCCAACCTCTCCGCCTGGTTCGCCGGCTACACCCCCGAACTCGCCACCACCGTCGGCCTGTTCCGGGAGAACCCGAAGACCCACGCCAAGGAGCCACTGGCCGGCACCGCCGGACTCACCCGGATCAACGGCGGCACCTTCCCCACCCGGATCTGGACCGCCTACATGGCCGCCGCCCTCGACGGCACCCCCACCCAGGACTTCGACCTCAAGACCGGACACGGCACCCCCCCCCCCCCCCCCCCCCCCCCCCCCCCCCCCCCCGCCCCCCCCCCCCCCCCCCC
>NZ_JBIVVI010000883.1:0-3959 GCF_044757675.1 Kitasatospora sp. NPDC091257 | reverse complement strand
GCCGTTCCTCGGCATCGATCAGGGCGAGGAGGCCGCCGACTGGCTGTCCGAGGTGCCACTGCTGCTGCGCGCCGGCGGCATCACCACCCTCGCCGCGCACCACCCCTCCCCGCCGCTGGGCCTCGGCGAACTCGCGCCGGCGCGGTACGAGGCGGAGACCTTCCCGTTCCGGCCCGGCGACCGGCTGCTCATCTACACCGACGGCGTGATCGAGGCCCGCGATGCCCAGCGACGTTTCTACCCGCTCACCGAACGTGTCACCGCCTGGCGCTCCGAGCGCCCCACCGCCCTGCTCCAGAGCCTGCGCCGCGATCTGCTCGCGCACGTCGGCGGCAGGCTGGACGACGACGCGGCCATGGTGGTGGTCGAGCGGCTGCCGTGAGGGCGGGCGACCGGCAACGACAAGTAACGGATGACGGGTAACAGGTGACAGATTTCGAAATCTGTCACCTGTTACCCGTCATCTGAAAGCTGTTCCCTGAAAGCTGTTACCTGAAATCCGTCGGCTGTCGGCTGTCGATCGGACCCTGCGCTACGGCTTGTACGGCAGCTGCGGCACGTCGAAGCAGTTCGTGGTCATCGACGGCACCTGGGTGACCCAGCCGCCCTGCCCGCCCTGGGCCGAGTCCTGCCAACGGGCGGCGTTCAGGCACGCCCGGGTCGACCCGGTGGGAGGCGGCTGCGGGACGAAGGAGGCGGGCAGGATCAAGCCGTGCGCGTCGTAGGGCTCGGCGCGGTTCATGAACGCCTCGACGCAGGAGCGCGTCGGCGCGACGCCGCAGGAGTCCAGCGCGTCGAACAGCAGCTGCGAGCCCGCCCAGCCCTCCAGCTCCCAGGCGGACAGCAGGGCGGCCCGGTCCGGGTGGTAGCGGGCCATTGCGGTCCGGAAGTCGTGGACCGCCGGGTACTGCTCGTCCTCGTAGTTCAGGCTCGACGAGGTCGCCCACAGCGCGTTGCGGCAGTCCGGCGACGAGGCGTAGTCGGTGCGCACTGACTCCAACCAGTTCTGCACGTTGGTGACCTTCGCCGCCACCGTCACCCCGGCCTCGTCCAGCGCCCGGCACAGCGCCGCGTTGCCCCGGGAGTCCATCGCGTCGAACAGCAGCTGCGAGCCGTCGGCGTGCACCGCCGCGGCCACCGCCTGGAAGTTCGGCAGCGCGAAGTCCACCGTCTGGAGCAGCACCCGGTACCCCTCGGCCTCCAGCCCCGCCTTCAGCTGTCCGGCGTAACGGGTCGAGTCGGCCTTGGTTGTAGGCGACCACGGCGGCGCTGGTCGCGCCCAGTCGCTGCTTGAGGAACCGGAAGACCTCGGTGCTCTGGTAGAGCGTGCCGTTCCAGCCGACCGACCGCCCGTCGCGCGGGGCGGCGCTGCCGTAGATCCCGTAGAGGTACGGCCGGCGGTCGTACTCCGTGCCGATCGGCTGGCCGCCGACGTCCGGCACCGCCTTGCCGCTCACGTACGGGGCGCCCGCGTAGTCGAGGACGCTGCCGCTGACGAAGGCGAAGTCGTGTTCCCGGTCGGTCGAACGAGGCCCGGTTTCCGCGCCGGTGACCGGCTGCCCAGTATCCGACAGGAAGCAAGGCAACCAGCCCTGTCGAATTACTTTCTCATGACTTTCGGATGACCTTTCCCTTCCAAACCGGTCGTTACCATGGCCGCACCCATGTCGATCGGGATCGACATAGCCGGGTAGGGGGACCTGACCGTGAACCACATCCACGTCCAGACACATGCGTTGCGACAGTCGGCGCACGGCCTCACGGAGGCCGCCAAGACTTTCGGCCCCGTCGGGCACTGGCTCGACAACAGCCACGCGGCCGCCGACGCGATGTCGGCCTGGGACTCCGGTCCGGCGCTGAAGGACTGCGCCGACGCCTGGCAGGCCCACGTGAAGTCGGTCGTCGATCAACTCCATCTGTACTCCTCACAGTTGCACGAGTCGGCGCGGTCCTACGACCAGGCCGACCAGGAGTACGCCCGCCGGCTCGACGCCGCACTCGGTGACCTCGGGGGCACGGAACCGGGGCAGCAGCCGTGACGATGACCATCGCGGCGCTCAAGGCCGCCAACAGCATCGACGTCGATGCCGCCGCCGGCTCCTGGCTCGCCCTGTCCAAGCAGGCATGGCAGGCCGTCAATGACATCCATGCCAACGGCGTCGACCCGCTCAAGGAGAACTGGAAGGACAAGGTCGGCGAGGCCGCCGGCCGCAAGCTCCAGGAACAGGCCCAGATCCTGGAGGCCGGCGCGGACATCATGCGCGGCGTCGTCATGATCCTCGACGGGCTGAGCGCCGGCATCACCCGGGCCAAGCTCACCCTGAACTCCGCCCTGGACATGGCCCGGCAGTACGGCCTCACCGTCGACGAGACCGCCGCCGCCGTCCACGGCAGCGGCGGCGCGGCGGCCTCGAACGACAACGCCGTCCAGGAGGTGAACGCGATGCTCCAGGAGGCGCTGCGCGAGGCCGCCCAGGCCGACAAGCTGGCCTCCGCCGAACTGCGCAAGCTCGCCGCCGCGACCTGCGAGACCGACCCGCGCAAGGCGCTGGACCAGCTCCAGCGCGAAGCCTCGCAGACCGAACTGTCCATGTACACCGGGGGCATCCCCAGCGGGCAGGACCCCCGGCTGGTCGCCGACTGGTGGAAGGCACTGACCGACAACCAGCACAAGGAGCTGATGCTCTCCGACCCCGTGACCCTCGCCAACCTCCCGGGCATCCCCGACGACGTGAAGGTGGGCCTGCGCGGCGGGCCCAACGCCAAGTACGACCGGGTGAAGACGGTGCAGTGGGCGCTGGAGCACTGGAACGACACCACCATCGACGTCTTCGACGACAACTGCACCAACTTCGCCTCCGAGGCGCTGCGCCAGGGCGGCGTGCACGCCAAATGGGATCAGTGGTGGGGCTGGCGCGGAGACGATACCTGGGGACGCAGCGACGACGCGGGCGGCGACTGGCTCGACCAGCGGCTCGACTATTCGAAGAGCTGGGCCGGGGCGCAGAACATGCACGACTTCATGCTGCGCCACGGCGGTCAGGAGGTCCCGCCGGGCGAAGTGAAGCCCGGGGACATCGTCTACTACGAGGAGGACTCCGACCAGGACTCCCAGGACAAGAAGGGCGTCGTCCACCACACCGCGGTGGTGACGGCGGTGACCCCGGACGGGGACATCCGCTACACCCAGCACAGCGGCGGCCAGCAGAACGCGAGCATGGGCGGCCGGATCGACAGCTTCCAGGAGCAGCGCGGGCACCAGAAGCTGCACTTCGTCCGCGTGAATCCGGACTGGTACTAGGCATATGAGTGAAGAACAGCGCTCCCCGCGGTGGCTCCGGGCGGGCGGCCCGCTGCTGCTCGCCTGCCTCGGGTGGGCGTGCGGCGTGCCGACGCTCGTCGCGGACGGCGACATCCACGGGCTCGTGAGCCGCTGCCAGGACAGCCCCGGCGCCCCGGCCCCCGTACTGCCGCTCGCCTGGGCGGGGTTGGGGCTGGCCGTCGTCTCGGTGTGCTGGGGCGGCTGGCAGCTCGTCGCCGCCGTCCGCCGCAGGACGTTCCGGATCGGCCCGGGGCACGCCCTGCTGTGCGTACTGCTGCCGCTGGCGGCGATCGGGGTGCCGTTCCAGTACGCCCTGGTGCAAACCGCCGTGCACGACACCGGGGCTCAGCGGAGCAGTTGCTTCGGGCAGGGCCCGCTCACGGACGCGGTCGATCCGGCCGCGGTGCCCCGGACACGGCTCCCGGCCTGATCGCCGCCGGGCGACCCGGCGCACGAACCCGCGCCCGAGACCGAGACCGAGACCGAGATCGAGGCTGAGAGCGAAGCCGCCGAGGGCGGCGGGCACGACCGCCGTCGTGCCGAGGACGCGCGGGTGGTAGAGGTCGAACACGCCGAGGCTCCTCCCCGGGGGCCCGGACGGTCCCCGCTCGTGGTGCCTCAACGATGACCCCGGCCG
>NZ_JBIVVI010000882.1:0-3960 GCF_044757675.1 Kitasatospora sp. NPDC091257 | reverse complement strand
CCCGCGGGGGCGGGGCGGGTTTGCGTACGGACGTCCCGAGGGAGCAGACTGCCCGGGTTTGCCCCGGAGGTACCGCCATGACCCTGACGAAGCCCGCCCCGGGCCGGTCCCGGAGCCCGCTGCCGGGTGTGTCCCGGGGCTCGCTGCCGGGCCTGTCCCCGGGCTCACTGCCCACCCGGACCGCGCACCGGCTCGGCGGGCGGGTCTGGACGGACCTGGTCGTCGCGGCCGCCGTCCTGGTCCTGCTCTACCTCGTGCTGCGGCTCGGCCAGGGCGGCCCCGTCCGCTTCTCCACCACCCGGGACGCGGCCGTCGACACCGACCCGGCCCGGCTGCCGTACGACGCGGCGCGCTCGCTGCTGCGGATGTTCGCCGCGCTCGCCCTCTCGATCGTCTTCACCTTCTGCTACGCCTATGCGGCCGCCCGCAGCCGCCGGCTGGAACGGGTGCTGATCCCGGCGCTGGACATCCTCCAGTCGGTGCCGGTGCTCGCCTTCCTGAGCCTCGCGGTCTCCGGTTTCCTCGCCCTCTTCCCCGGCTCGGTGCTCGGCCTCGAATGCGCCGCCGTGTTCGCCGTCTTCACCTCCCAGGCGTGGAACATGACCTTCGCCTTCTACCAGGCGCTGGTCTCGCTGCCCCGCGAACTCGACGAGCTGTCCCGCTCCTTCGGGGTCAGCCGGTGGACGCGGTTCTGGAAGGTCGAGCTGCCCTCGGGCATGATCGGCCTGGTCTGGAACGGCATGCTCGGCTTCGGCGGCGGCTGGTTCTTCCTGGTCGCCTCCGAGGCGATCACCGTGGACGGCCGGCGGTACGCGCTGCCCGGGGTCGGCTCGTACGCGGGCGCGGCCATCGCCGCCGGGGACCTCGGCCGGGTCGGCTGGGCCATCGCCACCATGGTGGTACTGGTGGTCGGCGTGAACTTCCTGTTCTGGCGGCCGCTCACCGCCTGGGCCGAACGCTTCAAGAACGAGCAGTCCGAGGCCACCGAGGTGCAGCGCTCGGTCGTGCTGGACCTGCTGCGCCGCTCCCGGCTGCCCGCCGCGCTCGGCCGCGCGCTGCGCCCCGCCGGACGGGCCCTGAACCGGGCCGGGCGGGTGTTCGGCACCGCCGACCGCCCGCCGGCCGTCCACCCCGGCCGGCGGCGGGCCGGGGACGTGGCCTTCGCCCTCGTCGCGGGCGGCATCGTGCTGTGGGGCCTCGTCGACCTCGGCCGCTACCTGGCCGACCGCACCGGCCTCGGCGTCTTCGGCGAGCCGCTGCTGCTCGGGCTCGCCACCCTCGCCCGGGTGGTGGTGCTGGTCGCGGTGGCCACCGCGGTCTGGGTGCCGATCGGCGTGAAGATCGGCTTCTCGCCCCGGCTGACCAGGATCGCCCAGCCCGTCGTCCAGGTGCTGGCCGGCTTCCCCGCCAACTTCCTCTTCCCGCTGGTGGTCTGGCTGCTGCTGCGCACCGGGGTGTCGATCGACCTCGGCGGCATCCTGCTGATGGCCCTCGGCTCCCAGTGGTACATCCTGTTCAACGCCATCGCCGGTGCCATGGCCGTCCCCGCCGACCTGCGCGAGGCCATGGACGACCTCGGCGTACGCGGGTGGCAGCGCTGGCGGCGGCTGATCCTGCCCGGCGTCTTCCCGGCGTACGTCACCGGCGGCATCACCGCCTCCGGCGGCGCCTGGAACGCCTCCATCGTCGCCGAGGTGGTCACCTTCGGCTCCACCACGCTGACCGCGACCGGCCTCGGCGCGTACATCGCCCGGGCCGCCGAGCGCGGCGACCACCCGCACCTGCTCGCCGGGGTCGCGGTGATGAGCCTGTACGTCGTCGCCCTCAACCGTCTGCTCTGGCGCCGGCTGTACCGGCTGGCCGAGCGCCGCTACTCGCTGTAGTCCGGAGTCCGCCGATGCGCTTCCCGTTCCGCAACCGTGCCGCCGAGCCCGCGCCCGCACCCGCACCCGCGCCCGCACCCGCACCCGCCCCCCACGAGGACGGGGACGGGGAGGCGCTGCTGGAGACCGCCGGTCTGACCAAGTCCTACGCCGGGGCCGCCGGCGAACTGCCGGTGCTCTCCGGCATCGACCTCACCGTCCGGGCCGGCGAGGTCGTCGCCGTACTCGGACGTTCGGGCTCCGGCAAGTCCACCCTGCTGCGCTGCCTGGCCGGCCTGGTCCCGCCCAGCTCCGGCACCGTCCGCTACCGCGGCACCCCGCTCACCGGCGCCAACCCCGGCACCGCGCTGGTCTTCCAGACCTTCGCGCTGCTGCCCTGGCTGTCCGTGCGGCAGAACGTCGAACTCGGCCTGGAGGCCCGCGGTGTCCCGCCCCGGGAACGCGCCCGGGCCGCCGACCAGGCCATCGACCTGATCGGCCTGACCGGCTTCGCCTCCGCCTACCCCAAGGAGCTCTCCGGCGGCATGCGCCAGCGGGTCGGCTTCGCCCGGGCGCTGGTCGTCGAACCGGACGTGCTGATGATGGACGAGCCGTTCTCCGCCCTCGACGTGCTCACCGCCGAGAACCTGCGCGGCGAGCTGATGGAGCTGTGGGAGTCCGGCCAGTTCCCCACCCGGGCCGTCGTCCTGGTCACCCACAACATCGAGGAGGCCGTTCTCATGGCCGACCGCATCGTGGTCCTCGGCGCCCGCCCGTACGGGACGATCCGGGAGACCGTGGAGGTCGCCCTGGAGCGGCCGCGCGACCGCGACTCGGCCGCCTTCGACGAGCTGGTGGACCGGGTGTACCGGATCATGACCGGCCGGCCCAAGGACACCCGCCCGTCCGGCCGCACCGAACCCGACCCCGAACGGCGCACCGTCG
The DNA here is from genome assembly GCF_044757675.1 of Kitasatospora sp. NPDC091257. Classification (NCBI taxonomy): domain Bacteria; kingdom Bacillati; phylum Actinomycetota; class Actinomycetes; order Kitasatosporales; family Streptomycetaceae; genus Kitasatospora; species Kitasatospora sp. NPDC091257. The sequence goes on along the minus strand of NZ_JBIVVI010000882.1, from coordinate 1,153 downwards.
CCGCCACCCCGCTGCCCAGCGCCGGCGTGGACGGCCTCTCCGGTCTCGCCGAGACGATCGCCCACCGGGGCGGGAGCTGCGACCTGGCCGGCCTCGCCGACGAACTCGGCCTGGACATCGACGACCTGCTCCCCCAGGTCGACGCCCTCGACCTGCTGGGCTTCGCCGAGGTCCACGGCGACGACCTGCTGCTCACCGCGACGGGCGCCGCCTACACCGGGGCCGACGCCCAGGAGGCCCGCGCCGTCTTCGCCGCCGCCGCCCTGGAGGTCCCACTGATCAAGCTGATCGCCAACAGCCTCGGCGGCCGGCCCGGCGCCACCGTCCGCACCGGCTTCCTGCGCGACCTGCTCGGCCGCCACTACACCGGCGAACAGACCGACCGGCAGTTGGAGACCGCCACCGACTGGGGCCGCTACGCGGGGCTCTTCGCGTACGACGCCGACCGGCAGGAGTACCGGCTGGCGGCGCCGGGCCGCTGACCGGCCCGGCCCGACGCCGGGCGAGGCACTGCGGAGGGCCGGGGAGGGCTCAGCCGGTCGCCGGGCGGCGGCGCACCGCGCGGGCCGCGCGGGCGAAGGGCTGCGGCGCGGTGGCACCGGCCGGGGCGGCGCCGTCGTCGCCGCCGCCGCGGCGGGCGGGCAGGTCGTGGGCGATCAGCGCGGCCTCGGTGAGCAGCCCGCGCACCTCGGTGGCCCGGTAGAAGATCCGCGTCCCCTCCCGGCGCGCCACCACCAGCCCGGCCGCGCGCAGCTTCGCCAGGTGCTGCGAGGTCGCCGACACGTGCGCCCCCAGCAGTTCGGCCAGCTCGCTCACCGGCAGCTCCCGGCGGCTCAGCGCCCACAGCAGCCGGTACCGCGACGGGTCCGCCACCGCCTTCAGCACCGCCACCGCCCGCTCCGCCGCCTCGGCGTCCCAGGCCTCTTCCCGCGCACCACCCATACAGGGATCGTACCGACGCCCGCCGACCCGCCGACCCGCCCCTCGGCGGTGGCACCGGCCGGGCCCGGGGCGTGTCCGGTGGGTCCTGTCGGATCAGGGCGCGGCGTCGGGGCGCGGCGTCGGGGCGCGGCGTCGGGGCGCGGCGTCGGGGTGCGGCGTCGGGGTGCGTGCATCGCGAGGCCGAGGCGGGGGCACCTCCCGGCCGGGCTCC
>NZ_JBIVVI010000881.1:0-3960 GCF_044757675.1 Kitasatospora sp. NPDC091257 | reverse complement strand
CCCGCCAGAGCGACAGGGCCTCCCCCGCACCCGCGGGAGAGGCCCTGTCCGTTCCTGCCGTTTCGTTCCGCCTACCGCTGGTCCCACGGCGGCCGGGGCGGTCGCGGCGGGTACCCCGGCGGCTGCTGCCCGGGCGGCCCCTGCGGCGGCCCCGAACCGGGCCCGGACACAGGCCCCGACACGGGCCCGGAAGCAGGTCCGGAAGCAGGCCCCGACTGCGGCCCCGGCGGAGTTCCCGGCCCGCCCCCCTGCGGCGGCCCGGCCGGCCGGTCGCTGTCCGGCGGCGGCGGTCCGGGCCGGTGGTGCGGCCCGCCGCGGGCGGTGAGCCGGCCGCGCACGTTGTCGGCGGCCAGCACGTCGGCCCACCGCTCCGGGTACTCGGAGGGCACCTCGACGTCCTCGCCCTCGTCCTCGCCCCACTCCTCCTCGACGCCCTCGGCGAGCCCGAGCTCGCGGGCGCGCCGGGCCCGTTCGACGGCCCGCCGGGCGGCGACCTCGCGGACCACGGCGGCGGCCGCCTCCTCGTGGGCGCGCTCGTTCTCGGCACGCGCGTCGGCGGTCTCCAGGGTGGGCCAGCGGCGGTCTATCGCGGCGTTCATCGCGGCGCCGATGAGCACCGCGAGCGCCACCACGAAGATCCACAGCAGCACGGCCACCGGCGCCGCCAGCGAGCCGTACACCGAGGGGCCCTCGACCGAGCTGACCAGGTAGACCCGCAGGCCGACGCTGCAGAAGACCAGCACCACCAGGGCGACCAGGGCGCCGGGGATGTCCTCGCGCCACGGGGTCGAGACCGGGACGGCCAGGTGGTAGAGGGTGGTCAGCGAGACGGTCAGCAGCACGATCGCGACCGGCCAGTAGAGGGCGCCGACCAGCCCGGACACCCCCGGCACCGCGTTCTCCAGCAGCCCCGGACCGACCATCAGCAGCGGCAGCACCAGCGAGCCGATCACCAGGGCGCCGAAGTAGAGGCTGAGCGACATCAGCCGGGTCTTGACGATGCCCCGCTTGCCGTCGAGCCCGTACATGACGGTGATGGTGTCGATGAAGATGTACAGGGCCCTGGAGCCGGACCACAGGGACAGCAGGAAGCCGATCGAGACGAGGTCGGGCCGGGTGCGGTCGAACACCCCGTCCAGCAGCGGGACCACGACCTCGTTGACGGAGGAGTCCGACAGCACCGTCCCGGAGGCCGAGAGGATGCTCTTCTTGAGCCCGGCGATGGTGCCCGCGCCGACGAACTCGTCGAGGTAGCCGAGGGTGCCGGCCAGCCCGAGCAGCAGCGGCGGGATCGACAGCAGGGTGAAGAAAGCCGCCTCCGCGGCGAGCCCGGTGACCCGGTACTCGACGCAGGTGTTGGTGGTGTCCCTGACCAGCTCCCACGCCGTGCGGCGCCAGGTGGCCTGTTTCGCCGCCCGCCGCGCGCCCTTGCCCCTTCGCCGGGAGGGCCGCTCGGCGTTCGGTCTGCTCGTATCGCCTGCTGCTTGCACAGGGCCCACCGTATCGGGCCGGGGCCGCGCGGTTGATCTCCCCGGGGGTACGGGCGCGTGGCCGGGCGCCCCGGCGGGGAGCGGCGGGAACGTCCGGATGTCTCGCCTGACGAAACTTCAACGTCCAGTATTCGGATGTTAGTGGACCGCGAGTCCCGCGCCGTGCGAATCTCTTGCCATGTCTAGCGCCGGAACCACCCTGGTAGGTCGACTCCACGTCGACCTCCTTCGCGTGTCCAGCGCCATCTGTCCGGTGACCTGAGCCCGACTCCGCCGCACCACCGCACCCGGCGCCGACCTCCCCCGCCATCCCCGTCGCAGCGGATGCGCAGGCGCCCGCCCGGTCCCGGTCACTGCCCTCAAGGCCTTGAGAAATCCGCAGGTCAGAGCGGCACCGCACGGCCGAGCACGCCCCGCGACCTATTCGGCGCCAGCGCCACCTGCCCCGAAGGACTTCACCATGGCCACCTCCTCCGAGACCGTCGAGCCCACGGCCGACCGCGCCGCCGAGCGCCGCCCCGCAGCGGCCCGCAAGGCGACCCGCCATCGCGGCGAAGGCCAGTGGGGCATGGGCCACTACACCCCCCTGAACGCCAACGAGCAGTTCAAGAAGGACGACGACGGTCTCAATGTGCGGACACGTATTGAGACGATCTACGCGCACCGGGGCTTCGACTCGATCGACCCGGCCGACCTGCGCGGCCGGATGCGCTGGTGGGGGCTCTACACCCAGCGCAAGGAGGGCATCGACGGCGGCAAGACCGCGATCCTGGACCCGCACGAGCTGGACGCCGAGTTCTTCATGCTCCGCGTGCGCATCGACGGCGGCCGGCTGACCGTCCCCCAGCTGCGGGCGATCGCCGAGGTCTCCGAGCAGTACGCCCGCGGCACCGCCGACCTGACCGACCGCCAGAACATCCAGTACCACTGGATCCGGATCGAGGACGTCCCGGCGATCTGGCAGAAGCTGGAGGCCGTCGGCCTGTCCACCACCGAGGCCTGCGGCGACACCCCGCGTGTCATCCTCGGTTCCCCGGTGGCCGGCATCGCCGAGGACGAGATCATCGACGGCACGCCCGCCATCGAGGAGATCCAGCGCCGCTTCATCGGCAACCCTGACTTCTCCAACCTCCCGCGCAAGTTCAAGAGCGCGGTCTCCGGCTCCCCGCTGCTCGACGTCGCGCACGAGATCAACGACGTCTCCTTCGTCGGCGTGGTCCACCCCGAGCACGGCCCCGGCTTCGACCTCTGGGTCGGCGGCGGCCTGTCCACCAACCCCAAGCTGGGCGTGCGGCTGGGCGCGTGGGTCCCGCTGGAGGAGGTCGCCGACGTCTACGGCGGCGTCATCGGCATCTTCCGCGACTACGGCTACCGGCGCCTGCGCAACCGCGCCCGGCTGAAGTTCCTGGTCGCCGACTGGGGCGTGGAGAAGTTCCGCCGGGTGCTGGAGGACGAGTACCTCGAGCGCCCGTTGCTCGACGGCCCCGCCCCGACCGAGCCCGCCGCCCGCTGGCGCGACCACGTCGGCGTCCACCGGCAGCAGGACGGGAAGTTCTACATCGGCTTCGCGCCGCGCGTCGGCCGGGTCGACGGCAAGCTGCTCGGCCGGATCGCCGACCTCGCCGCCGCCCACGGCAGCGACCGGGTGCGCACCACCGCCGAGCAGAAGATGATCGTCCTCGACATCGCCGAGGAGCACGTCGACTCCGTGGTGGCCGGCCTGGAGGCGCTCGACCTGCGGGTCACCCCCTCGCCGTTCCGCCGCGGCACCATGGCCTGCACCGGCATCGAGTACTGCAAGCTCGCCATCGTCGAGACCAAGGAGCGCGGCCGCGCGCTCATCGACGAGCTGGAGCAGCGCCTGCCGGACTTCGCCGAGCCGCTGACCATCAACATCAACGGCTGCCCGAACGCCTGCGCCCGCATCCAGGTCGCCGACATCGGACTCAAGGGCCAGCTGGTCACCGACGAGCACGGCGAGCAGGTCGAGGGCTACCAGGTGCACCTCGGCGGCGCGCTCGGCCTGGAGGCCGGCTTCGGCCGCAAGGTCCGCGGCCTCAAGGTCACCAGCGCGGGCCTGCCCGACTACGTCGAGCGCGTGCTGACCCGCTACCAGGCCGACCGCACCGAGGGCGAGCGCTTCGCCCAGTGGGCGGCCCGGGCGACCGAGGACCAGCTGTCGTGAGCGAGCGAGCGGCCCCTTTCTTCTGTCCCTACTGCGGGGACGAGGACCTGCGCCCCTCCGAGGCCGGGCACGGCGCCTGGGAGTGCCACGGATGCCGCCGCGCCTTCCAGCTGAAGTTCCTCGGCCTGCTGTCACCGACCAACCACGGGGGTACGTCACATGAGCAGCACAGCGACTGACTACGCGTCGTTGGCGGAGAGGGCCGGGCGCGCGTTGGAGGAGGCCTCCGCGCAGGAGGTCCTCGCCTGGGCGGCCGAGACCTTCGGCGGGCGGTTCTGCGTGACC
>NZ_JBIVVI010000880.1:0-3961 GCF_044757675.1 Kitasatospora sp. NPDC091257 | reverse complement strand
AGTGGTTCGGGCGGCTGCGCTCGGTGATCGACTGGCACCACCACAGCGAGGACGAGATCCTCTGGCCGTACCTGCGCGGCCGGGGGAGCGGCGGCGTGCGGTGCTGCGGCGGATGGCCGTCGGCTGGGTCCGGGCGCTGGCCAACCTGGGCGCGATGTTCGGGGCGGTGACGGTCGAGTACCACCTGACCGTCGGCCGGGAGCCGGCGCCCGCGCCGTTGGAGGAACCGCCGGCGGACCATCCCGAGCGCCTGCTGCGCGGGGTCCCGCTGTCGGAGCGGGAGCAGGAGCTGTGGGCCCAACTGGAGGGCCTGCGCAGGCGCGTGTAGCGCAACGGCGGCTTTAGTGCTCGAACTGATGATCGGTCCGGACGTGTCGACCGAACGAGGGGGATTGACGGTGGCGGGTTTCCGATCGTTCGCGGAGCTGGTGCTCGCGCGGGCGGCAGAGCGTGGGGATGCGGACGCCTACCTGTTCCTGGAGAACGGGGTGCGGGGGGTGGAACCGGAACGGCTCACGTACGCGGGCCTGGACCGGTCGGCGAAGGAGCTGGCGGCCTGGCTGCAGGACCGGGGGATGACCGGCCGGCAGGTGCTGCTGCTGTACCCGTCGGGACTGGAGTTCCTGACGGCGTTCATCGGCTGCCTGTACGCGGGCGCGGTGGCCGTCCCGGCGCCCCTGCCCACGGAGCAGGGCCAGCACTTCCAGCGGGTGTCCGGGATCGTCCGGGACGCCCGGGTCGGCGCCGTGCTGACCATCGGCAAGCACGCGCCGGACGTCGGGGCGTGGCTGGCGGACGAGGGCTTCTCCGACGTGCTCTGCCTCGCCACGGACGGGCCGGTGGGCGACGCCGCCGCCTGGCGCGACCCGGGGCTGCGCCCCGAGGACCTGGCCTTCCTCCAGTACACCTCCGGCTCGACCAGCGAGCCCAAGGGGGTGATGGTCTCGCACGCCAACCTGCTGGCCAACGAGGCCGCCATCCAGCGCTCCACCGGCAGCGGCCCGGACACCGTGCTGGGCGGCTGGCTGCCCTTCTACCACGACATGGGCCTGATCGGGCACGTGCTCCAGCCGCTGTGGCTGGGCACCAGCGCGGTGCTGATGTCCCCGACCTCCTTCCTGCGCCGTCCGGTGCGCTGGCTGGAACTGATCGGCGAGCACCGGGTGACCATCTCCGCCGCCCCCAACTTCGCCTACGACCTCTGCCTGCGGCGGGTGACCGACGCCCACCTGGAGGGCGTCGACCTGTCCAGCTGGCAGGTCGCCTGCAACGGCGCGGAGCCGGTCCGGGCCGACACCCTGCGGGCCTTCGCCGAGCGCTTCGGGCCGTACGGCTTCCGGGCCGACACGTTCTTCCCCTGCTACGGCATGGCCGAGACCACGCTGCTGGTCTCCGGCAAGCGGCACGGCCGGCCGGCCGTGCTGCGCGAGGTGGACGCCGCGGGCCTGGAGGCGGGCCGGCTGGAGGGGCCGTTCCTCCGGGAGCCGACGCGGGCCCTGGCCTCCAGCGGCGTCGTGGGCTCCGAGGACTTCGAGGTGCGCATCGTCGACCCGCAGACCCGTGCGGAACGCCCCGAGCGCGAGGTCGGCGAGATCTGGGTGCGCGGCGCCAGCGTCTCCTCCGGCTACTGGGACCGCCCCGAGGTCAACGCGGAGGTGTTCGGCGCCCGGATCGCCGGCGCGGAGGAGCTCGGCCGCTGGCTGCGGACCGGCGACCTGGGCGCGGTGGAGCGCGGCGAGCTGTTCGTGACCGGCCGGCTGAAGGAGATGATCCTGATCAACGGCCGCAACATCTACCCGTACGACGTGGAGAACGCGGTGCGCGCCCTGGAGCCGACGGCCTTCGGCGCCGGAGCGGTCTTCGCCGTCGACACCGGCCAGGAGCACCTGGTGGTGATCCACGAGGTCCGCCCGAGCGCCCTGGCGGACCAGGACCTCAAGAAGCTCACCGCCACCGTCCAGGCCCTGGTCAGCCGGGAGTTCGCGGTGCCCGCGGGCAACGTCCTGCTGGTGCGCCCGGGCACCGTCCGCCGCACCACCAGCGGCAAGATCCAGCGGACCCTGATGCGCAAGCTGTTCCTGGAGGGCGCCGTCACCCCGCTGCACGCCGTGCTCGACCCGGCGGTGCGCGAGCTCGTCGGCACCCGCGACCCGGAACCGGTGGGCTGACATGGACCACGCGCCGTACCGCGTCGCCGAGGAGCTCGAACAGTTCCTCGGCGACCCGGACGCCCCCGGCACCGTGTTCTCGTACGCCCGCAGCCTGGAGCTGGACGAGAGCGAGACCTTCCCGGCCGACATCTGCCGGGTCCTGGAGGACTGGCGCCTCCAGGACCACTACGTGCCCGCCGAGCACGGCGGCCGGCTCACCGACTACGAGACCGTCATGCAGGTCATGCGGACCGTCGCCCGCCGCGACCTCACCGTGGCGATCGGCCACGGCAAGACCTACCTGGGCGGCGTCTGCGTCTGGGTGTCGGGCAGCCCCGAGCAGGCCGCCCGGCTGGCCGCGGACATCCGCGCCGGCGTCCCGGTGTCGCTGGGCCTCACCGAGCGGGCGCACGGCAGCGACCTGCTCGCCGACGAGGTGCACGGCGAACCGGACGGCGCCGGGGGCTGGCTGGTCAGCGGCGAGAAGTGGCTGATCAACAACGCCACCCGGGGCAGCGTCCTGTCCGCGCTCGTACGCACCGACCCGGCCGGCGGCCCGCGCGGGTTCAGCGTGCTGCTGATGGACAAGCGCGGCCTCGGCCCGGAGCACTACCGCTGCCTCGACAAGATCCGCACCCACGGCATCCGCGGCGCCGACATCAGCGGCATCGCCTACGACCGGGCCCCGGTGCCGGCCGCCGCCCTCGTCGGCACCGAGGGCGGCGGCCTGGAGACGGTGCTCAAGGCGCTCCAGCTGACCCGGACGATGTGCGCCGCGCTGTCGCTGGGCGCCGCCGACCATGCCCTCGCGCTGGCCCTGGACTTCGCCGAGCGGCGGGAGCTGTACGGCCGCCGCCTGGTGGACCTGCCGCAGGCGCGGCAGGTGCTCGCCTCGGCCGCCGCCGACGTGCTGGTCGGCGAGGCGCTGGCGACGGTCGCGATCCGCTCGGTCCACACCCTCACCGGCGAACTCGGCGTGGCCGCCGCCGCCACCAAGTACCTGGTGCCCACCGGCACCGAGCAGGTCATCGCCGAACTGACCCGGCTGCTGGGCGCCCGCGCCTTCCTCAAGGGGGAGCACGCCGGAGGCATGTTCCAGAAGGTCGACCGGGACCACCGGATCGTCGGACTGTTCGACGGCAACACCCTGGTCAACCTCAACTCCCTGGTCAACCAGTTCCGTTCACTGTCCCGCGGCTGGGAGCGGGGCACCGGGGACACCGCCGGGGCCGCCACCGCCTTCGACCTGGCCGCGCCGCTGCCGGCCCTGGACCCGTCCCGGCTCTCCCTGGTCGCCAAGGGCGGCAGCGGCATCGTCGCGTCGCTGCCCGCCTCCGTGGCCGCCCTGCGTGCCGAGGCCGGGCACGACCCCGCGCTCGACGGCGCCCTGGAGGCCGCCGAACTGCTGCTCGCCGTGACCGGCCGCGTCCACGCCGAGATGGCCGCCCACCGCTCCCCGGTCTCCGACGTGCCGACCGCCGCCTTCGAGGTCGCCCGGCGCTACAGCCTCTGCCTGGCGGGCGCCGCCTGCCTGGGCCTGTGGGCGCACAACCACCGGGCCGCCGCCCGGGGACGCACCGGCGCGCTCTGGCGCGACGGCGTCTGGCTGTGGCCCGCCCTGGACCGGCTGCTGGTCCGGCTCGGCGAGCAGGACGGCCCCCGGCCGGAGGCCTACCCCGCGCTGCTGGCACGGCTGCGCGACACCCGGGCGGCCGGCGCGCTGCACTCCCTGCTCCCGCTGCGGCTGCACCGCCCCGCACCCACCGACGACCGTCCTGCCGAGGGGGCGCCATGCTGACCGACTCCGCGGC
>NZ_JBIVVI010000879.1:0-3962 GCF_044757675.1 Kitasatospora sp. NPDC091257 | reverse complement strand
GGGGTCAGTGCTTCGGCACGGCGTCCGCGGACTCCGGCAGCGGGTAGGCGCCGGGGTCGACCGGGCCCGGGAGGTCGGTCGCCGGGCGGCCGGGCGCGGTCGGGTCCGGCAGCGACGGCTGGGCCGGCGGGGCCGGGACCTGGCTGAACGGGATGCCGGGCGGCGACTGGACCGGGCTGGTCCGGCCGAGGGGCGGGGCGCCGCGGCCCTGGACGGCGCAGCCCGCCAGGCCCTCCAGGCCGTCCGGGCTCTGGACGGCCGGCTGGTTGCCGGTGAAGCAGTTGCCCGGGTCGACGGAGGCGAGCACCAGGTCGGTGCCGTTGCCGGTGGCCCGGTTGTCCTCGACGCGGTTGCCGCTCGCCGGGTGCCCGGGCGGGTCGGTGACGAGGATCCCGGCCGCGCGGTTGCCCCGGACCAGGTTGCGCTGCACCTGGTTGACGGTGCCGCCGCCGATCCCGATGCCGATGCCGTAGGCGCCGTCGGCCTGTTGGGGGGTGTCGGTGGCGTTGTTGTCGGTGACGACGTTGCCCGCGAGCACCGCGCCGTGCTGGGGGGCGAGGGCTTCGAGGTCGTTGGAGTTGAGGGTGACGCCGACCCGGTTGCCGCGGACCAGGTTGCCGACGACGGTGAGGTTGTCGGAGGCGTTGGTGATCTCGATGCCGACGGCGTTGCGCTCGACGGTGTTGCCCCGCACCAGGGTGTCGCAGGGCTTGCACTGGCCGACGTAGATGCCGGAGTCGGCGCCCCCGGAGGCGTAGGAGTCCTCGATGACTCCGCTGCGGGCGTCGAAGGCGTAGATGCCGTACAGGCCGTTGTTGTACGCGGTGACGTTGCTGGCGCGGAAGCCCTGGACGGGCGGGAAGCGGACGGTGTCCAGCGGGTCGTAGGCGGAGCCGCCGGCGCCGTGCTGCTGCAGCTTCTCGTCGGTGACGCCGGTGAACAGCACGCCGTTGGCGAGGTAGCCGTGGACGGTGAGGTTCTCCACCACCGAGCCGGGGCCGGAGACGGTGATGCCGTTGACCAGCCGCAGGCCGCCGTCCAGGACCACGGTGTTGCGGTCGGTGCCGCGCAGCACGATCTTGGGCTTGGTGAGGCGCACGCTCTCCCGGTAGGTGCCCGGGTCGACCAGCACGGTGTCCCCCTCGCGGGCCACGTCGACGGCCTGCTGGACGGTCGGGAAGTGCTGCGGGACCCGGATGACCGTGCCGTCCGGGTGCTTGGCGTCGGAGGAGGCCGAGCCGCCCGAGGAACAGCCGGCGAGGGCGAGGACGGCGGCGGCGAGCAGCGCGGGCAGGCGCCTGACGGTTCGGGTCCCGTGTGAGGGTGTTGCGGTCGGTCCGGGGTGACGGGCGGTCAAAAGTTGCATACGGCGTGTTCTATCGTCTCCAATGTCGCCCATGCATGCCGAAGCCGGAAAGGCGCAGGACCGGACACCGACCGTCAGGACCGGTGTGGGTCGGAGGGCTCTGATCACGGGCGGGGCGGTGGCGGCCGCCGGACTCGGTGCCGGGGCCGCGGCGTTGGCCCTGGGTGGCGGCGACGGCCGGGCGGACCCCGGCCGGCCGGCGGCGGCGCCGGAGCCGTCCGCCGTGCCCTTCCACGGCCAACGGCAGGCCGGGGTGACGGCCCCGCAGCAGCCGGCCACCCAGCTGCTGGCCCTCGACCTGGCGCCGGCCGCGACCTCGGACGGGCGGGCCGCTCTGCGCGGCCTGCTCGGCGGGCTGACCCGGGTGCTGGCCGAGGCGGCGGGCGACCGCCCGGCGGACGCGCGGCTGCGGGACGGCCGGCCGGCCGGGCTCAGCAGCGTGGTGGGGGTGGGGCCGGGCCTCGCCGCCCGGCTGGGGCTGAACGTTCCGCCGGCCCTGCTGACCGAGCTGCCCGCCTTCCCCGGGGACCGGCTCGACCCGGCGCGCGGCGGCGGCGACCTGGTGGTCCAGCTGTGCGCGGTGGACCGCTGGCCGCTGTCCGTGGTCGCCGAGCAGGTGGGCGATGCGGCCCGGGCGGCCGGCGCGACGGTGCGCTGGACGCAGTCCGGCTTCCTGGCCCGGACGACCGGGGGCGCCACCCCGCGCAACCTGTTCGGCTTCAAGGACGGCACGGCGAACCCGGACGGTGCGGACAGCGGGCAGTGGGTCTGGGGGCCGCCGGGACCGTACGAGCACGGGACGACGCTGGTCTACCGCCGGATCCGGATGGACACCGCCGCCTTCGCCGCCCTCCCCGGGGACCGCCAGGAGCAGGTGATGGGCCGCCGGGCCGGCGACGGCGCCCCGCTCACCGGCACGGCGGAGCACGACGAGCCGGACATCTACACCAAGAACCCGGACGGCTCGTACGTCATCCCGGCCACCGCGCACGTCCGCCTCTCCAGCCCCCGGCTGGACGGCGGCGCCCGGATGCTGCGGCGCGGCTACAGCTATGACGACGGCCCGGGCGACCGCGGCCTGCTGTTCTGCGCCTTCATGCGCGACCCGGCCCAGTTCACCCGGGTCCAGAACCGGCTGGCCGCCCGCGACGCCCTCAACGCCTTCGTCGAGCACACGGCCTCGGCGGTGGCCTACGTGCTGCCGGGCGCGCCCGAGGGCGGGACGCTGGGGGACGGGCTGTTCGGATGAGCCGTTCGGACGAGCTGTTCGGGCGAACGGCGCGGAGGAACAGCAGCTGTCCGGCGGGAACATGAGCACCGGCGCAGCGACGCCGAGTGCGTCGAGCGGCGCCGGGAGCGGTGGCCGGGTGCCCTGCCCGACTGTTGACGCCGAGCGGGCGCCGACCGCACTCCCGGACGCGGCTACCAGTCCACCGGGAGGCGGGCCGGGCTCCGGGTGGTGCCGCCGAGCTGCCAGGCGAGGTCCGCGACCGGGACGGTGAGGCGCAGGCCGGGCAGCGCGGTGGCGAGGCGGTGCAGGGACTCGCGCATCTCCAGGCGGACCCGCCAGGCGCCGATGCAGTAGTGCGGTCCGGCGCTGAAGGCGAGGGTGGGGGCGGCGAGCGGGAGGCCGAGGTCGGCGTCGAGGCCCTCGGGATGGACGGCCGGGTCGCGGTTGGCGCTGCCGAGGCTGACGGCGACGACCGAGCCGGCCGGGATGGCGACGCCACCGACCTCGATCGGCGCGGTGGTGCGGCGGATGGTGGCCTCGTCGTCGCCGAGCGGGATGTAGTGCAGCAGGCGTTCGGCGGTGCGCTCGGCGATGCCCGGGTCGGCGAGGCGCGGCCAGTGCTCGGGGCGTTCGCCGAGCACGTAGACCAGGGCGTTGGCGAGCGCACCGGCGACGCTCTCGTTGCCGCTGGCGGTGAGCCCGGCGACCAGGAAGACGAGGGACTCCTCGGGGACGCCGCCGTCCTGGTCCGCGGCCCGGACCAGCCGGCTGACCAGGTCGTCACCGGGCGCGCGGCGCCGGCGGGCGACCAACTCGCCCATGAAGGCGCCGAATTCGGCGAGGGTGTCGTCGTGACCGGTCTCGGCGCCGCGTCGGTCCTCGGCCTGGCCCTCGTTGTGGCCCTCGTTCTGGTTCGAGCTCTGGTTCTCGCCCTCGTCCTCGCCCTGGGCGAGCAGGGCGAGCGTCCAGCGGTGCAGCCGCTCCTCGTCCAGGTGGTCGGGCCCGTCCCCGTCGAGCCCCATCAGCCGGGTGGTGACGGCGAACGGCACCGGCCGGGCGAACGCGGGGACGAGGTCGGCCGGCGGGCCGGCGGCGACGAGCCGGTCCACGGACTGCTGGACGGCGGCGGCGACCCAGGGCTGCCAGCCGGCGATGGCGCGCGGGGTGAAGGCCCGTTGGGCGGTGCCGCGCAGCCGGCGGTGGGCGGGCCCGTCCTGGTTGAACAGGGACGCCGGGTTGGCGGCCACGTCGGCGGTGGCACCCGCGGTGCCGACGTCATGCAGGTCGGCCCGGGTGACCCGGGGGTCGCCGAGGACCTGCCGGACGTCGTGGTAGCGGGTGATCAGCCACGCGGGGGTGCCGTCC
>NZ_JBIVVI010000878.1:0-3963 GCF_044757675.1 Kitasatospora sp. NPDC091257 | reverse complement strand
ATCGGGTCGCCCCGATATTCCTCGACCGGAAAGTCCGGCAAGGGCGGACCGCCTCGACCGCTCCCTGTTCCCGCCTGCTGCACGCCACCGGCCGCCCCGCGCGCTCCCCGGACGAGTACAACGACCGCCCGACCACCCGGGAGGGCGACGTCCACCAGCTGCTGGACCGGGCCGCCGCCCGGGCCGCACGGCTCGGACTCTGAGGCGGAAGGGGCCGCGACGGCCCCGGGAACGCCGACGGCCCCGGTGCGCTGGGCACACCGGGGCCGGATCGGAGAGCGGGCGACGAGAATCGAACTCGCGTGACTAGTTTGGAAGACTAGGGCTCTACCATTGAGCTACGCCCGCACGACGCTCCCAGCCGTCACCGGCCGGAAGTCCGGGGGACAGCGTACCTGGTCCGGCCGCCCGAGCGCACGCCCCCTCGCCCGGCGCCCTGCGCGCACCCCCTCGCGCCCGCGCGGTATATGTCGCGGTCGCGCCCGCGCGGAACAACGCCGGCGAGCCGTGCAGGCCCGGCGTGTACGCTTCCTCTCGGCACCACGGGGTGTGGCGCAGTTTGGTAGCGCGTCCGCTTTGGGAGCGGAAGGCCGTCGGTTCGAATCCGGTCACCCCGACAGTGCGGCAGGGTCTCGCCCGACGGGGGCGGGGCCCTGTTCTGTGTGGGAGCTCTCCGGCGGCGGTACGGTGGCGCCTGGCGTCCGCCTTTCGTGGTACCGGTAGGATGGGGCGCTGGCGGTAGTCCCTGTGGCGTCCACCCAGGTCAACCGCACGAGGGCGAGGAGTCAAGCTCACCGTCCACCCCACGGGAGATGCAGCTCCAACCGCCCATCGCCCGTCTCGTCCGACCCCCTTTCCGGCTCCGGCCGGGTGATGGGGACGGGCGGAGACAACCTGACCGCAAGCCCCTAGGAGACCTAACCGTGAAGAGCGCCGTCGAGACTCTGAACCCGACCCGGGTTCGACTCACCGTCGAGGTGCCCTTCGAGGAGCTCAAGCCCAGCCTCGACGCGGCGTACAAGAAGATCAACCAGCAGGTCTCGGTCCCGGGCTTCCGCAAGGGCAAGATCCCGAACCGGGTCATCGACCAGCGCTTCGGCCGTGGTGCCGTGCTGGAAGAGGCCGTCAACGACGCCCTGCCGCGCTTCTACACGCAGGCCGTCGACGAGGGCAAGATCGAGGTCCTCGGACAGCCCGACATCACCAACATCGAGGGTGTCGAGAAGATCGCCGATGGCGGCGACCTGAAGTTCACCGCCGAGGTCGACGTCCGTCCGGAGGTCACCCTGCCGGAGTTCTCGTCCATCGAGGTGACCGTCGACCCGATCGTCGTCTCCGACGAGGACATCGAGAAGTCGCTGGAGCAGCTGCGCGAGCGCTTCTCCTCGGTCAAGGACGTCGAGCGCGCCGCCGCCGAGGGCGACATCGTGGTCGTGGACCTGGTCGCCAAGGTCGACGGCGAGGTGCCGGACGACGGCACCGCCAACGGCGTCAGCTACGAGATCGGCTCGGGCCGCCTCATCGACGGCATCGACGAGGCCGTCGTCGGCCTGTCGGCCGGCGAGGAGAAGACCTTCGAGACCGAGCTCAAGGGTGGCACCCAGGCGGGCAAGACCTCCGAGGTCACCGTCACCGTCACCGCCGTCCAGGAGAAGGAGCTGCCCGAGCTGGACGACGAGTTCGCCCAGCTGGCCAGCGAGTTCGACACCCTGGAGGACCTGCGCGCCGACTCCCGCAAGCGCCTGGAGCGCATGAAGGAGTACGACCAGGCCACCCAGGCCCAGGAGAAGGTCCTGGACGCGCTGCTCGCCCTGGTTGAGATCGAGTACCCCGAGAAGCTCCTCAAGGACGAGGTCGAGACCCGCAAGCACAACGTGGAGCACCACCAGCTCCAGCCGATGGGCCTCACCCTCGACGCCTACCTGGAGACCCAGGGCAAGACCGCCGAGGAGTGGGACGCGGAGATCGAGGAGCAGGCGAAGAAGGGCATCAAGACCCAGTTCGTCCTGGACCAGATCGTCGCCGACGAGGAGCTGGGTGTTAACCAGGAGGAGCTGACCGAGCACCTCATCCGCCGCGCCGCCGGCTCCGGCCTCACCCCGGACCAGTTCGCCCAGCAGGTCGTCCAGGGCGGCCAGGTTCCGCTGCTGGTCGGCGAGGTCGCCCGCGGCAAGGCGCTGGCCACCGTGGTCGAGGCCGCCAAGGTCGTCGACACCGAGGGCAACGAGATCGACTTCGACGACGAGGACGAGACGGCCGAGACCGTCGAGGCCGCCGCCGAGGAGACCTCCGCCGAGGAGAAGACCGAGGCCTGAGCGCCCCGGTAGCCCCTCCAGGCTGCAGCGGGCCCGGACGCCGTACGGTGTCCGGGCCCGCTGTCGTCCCCGCCCGCGACCACCGCGACCCTGCGCTCACAGCGAACAGTTCTGCGTGAGGGATTCTGCGGCCCGGCCTGCGCGTTAGGGTCCTTGGACAGCACCAATCACGACGTGATACCCGGAAGCTGTGCGACATCGTGACGGCCGTGGAGCGACCGTCCAAACCGACTGAGCAGGTGGCTAAGTGACGTTCCCGCAGATGCAGATGCCTGGCCCGATGGCGCCGCACGCCGCCGCTGGTGACGTGCTCGGCGGCCTTGGCGACCAGGTCTACAACCGGCTGCTCAACGAGCGGATCATCTTCCTCGGCCAGGCGGTCGACGACGACATCGCCAACAAGATCACCGCGCAGCTGCTGCTGCTGGCCGCGGACCCGGACAAGGACATCTTCCTCTACATCAACTCCCCGGGCGGCTCGATCTCGGCCGGCATGGCGATCTACGACACCATGCAGTACATCAAGAACGACGTCGTCACCATCGCGATGGGCATGGCGGCCTCGATGGGCCAGTTCCTGCTCACCGCGGGTGCCCCGGGCAAGCGCTTCTCGCTGCCGAACTCGACCATCCTGATGCACCAGCCCTCCGCGGGCCTCGGCGGTTCCGCCACCGACATCCGCATCCAGGCCGAGCAGCTGCTCCGCACCAAGAAGCGGATGTCCGAGCTGATCGCCCACCACAGCGGCCAGTCCTTCGAGCAGATCACCGCCGACTCCGACCGCGACCGCTGGTTCACCCCGGAGGAGGCCCTGGAGTACGGCCTCATCGACGCGATCATGCACAGCGCCGCGGACGTCCCCGGCGGCGGCGGCACGGGCGCTGCCTGAGCCTCGGCCCGGCCCGCGAGACCACAGCCCCAACGCCCCGGAGGACAAGGACCCCATGAACATCCCCAGCCTGTCGGCCGCCCAGGCCCGCGTCGAGGACATGCGCGCCGAGGGCCGCTACATCGTCCCGCGCTTCGTCGAGCGCACCACGCAGGGCATCCGCGAGTACGACCCGTACGCCAAGCTGTTCGAGGAGCGCATCATCTTCCTCGGCTCGCAGGTCGACGACGTCTCGGCGAACGACATCATGGCGCAGCTGCTGTGCCTGGAGTCGATGGACCCGGACCGCGAGATCCAGATGTACATCAACTCGCCCGGCGGCTCGTTCACGGCCCTGACGGCCATCTACGACACCATGCAGTACGTGAAGCCGGACATCACCACGGTCTGCATGGGCCAGGCGGCCTCCGCCGCGGCCGTGCTGCTCGCCGCCGGCACCCCCGGCAAGCGGATGGCGCTGCCGAACGCCCGCATCCTGATCCACCAGCCGTACACCGAGACCGGCCGCGGCCAGGTGTCCGACCTGGAGATCCAGGCCAAGGAGATCTTCCGGATGCGCGAGCAGCTGGAGGAGATGCTCTCCAAGCACTCCAACCGGACGGCGGAGCAGGTGCGCGACGACATCGAGCGCGACAAGATCCTGACCGCCGAGGAGGCCGCCGAGTACGGCCTGATCGACCAGATCATCTCCACCCGCAAGACCTCGCTGACCCACACCTGGCCCGGCACGGCCGTGACCATGCCGCAGCGCTCCAGGTG
>NZ_JBIVVI010000877.1:0-3966 GCF_044757675.1 Kitasatospora sp. NPDC091257 | reverse complement strand
GCGGATGCTCGGTGACGCCGAACGGCGGGAGATCCTCACCGGATTCAGCGGCGCCGACCGCCGGATCGAACACGACACCCCGGTGCCCGAGGTGAACGCCACCGGGGCGCCGCCCGGACGGCTGCGGATCGACGAACGGGTCCTCGGCGCGGGCACGGGCCCCCGGTTCGTCGTCCTGCTGCTCCTGATGCTCACCGCCGGCGGCGCCATGATCCTCGAAGTGGTGAGGGTCCTGGCCGACGGGGACGAGTCCGGGTGCAGCCTCGCCGCGGGCGTGGACCCGGCTGACGGCAGCTACTGGAAGACCTCGCTCAGCATCTCCGGCCAGGTCACCGCCTCCCGCTTCTGTCTGTCCCTGTGGGCGCCCGCGCCGCCGTGGTGGCAGGTGGCCGCCTGGCCGCTGCTCCTGCTGGTGGTGGCCGCCCTGCTCTTCGCCGCGCTGCCCCGGTGGAAGACCCGGCGCAGCCGCGTCATCCCGCTGGCCGCCGTCGATCCGGACGGCGAACTCCTCGCCCTGCTCACCGAACTGTGCACGGCGACGGGCGTGGCGCCGACGCCCCGGGTGGTGGTCGACCCCGCGGCCGCCTCGGTCAGCGCGGTGGTCTTCGGCCGCACCCGCCGCCCGGTCGTCTGC
The DNA here is from genome assembly GCF_044757675.1 of Kitasatospora sp. NPDC091257. Taxonomy (NCBI): domain Bacteria; kingdom Bacillati; phylum Actinomycetota; class Actinomycetes; order Kitasatosporales; family Streptomycetaceae; genus Kitasatospora; species Kitasatospora sp. NPDC091257. The sequence goes on along the minus strand of NZ_JBIVVI010000877.1, from coordinate 3,332 downwards.
CTGCACGGCGGCCTGCTCGCCGTCCGGCGGCGCGATCCGAAGCGGTTCCGGGCGGTGCTGCTGCACGAACTCGCCCACATCGCCAACCGGGACGTCACCCTGACGTACCTCACGGTCGCCCTGTGGCGGGTCTTCCTCGCGCTGGTGCTGCTGCCGTACGTGCTCTGCCTGGGCTACGTGATCTACGGCGTGGTGGCGGACGGCCGGGTGCCACAGCTGGACCGGGCCGTGGCGCTGGCCGTCGTCATGGTCGTACTGCTGTACCTCGCCCGCTCCGACGCGCTGCGCAGCCGGGAGATCTACGCCGACCTGGCCGCGGTGCGCTGGGGCGCGGACCCGCACGGCTGGTCCGTCAGCGCCGCACCGTCCGGGAGCGCGGTGCGCCGCCTGCTCGACGCTTTCCTCGACCTGTGGCGCACCCATCCACGGTGGGGCCTGCGCCAGGGGGCCCTGGTCGATCCCGCCCCGCTGTTCCGCACCTCGGTCCTGCCGCTCTTCCTCATCGGCACCGTGCCCGTCCTGGCCGTGCAGCAGGTGCTCCGGCAGATCGCGCCGTACCGCGTGAACTTCACCAACAACCTGATGACGCTGCTCGTCATCGTTCCCGGCGCCCTGGTGACCGGCGTGATCGTCGTCGCCCTGTGGCGGGCGGTGGTGTACGCCGTCCTGACCGGAACCCGGGTGCCCTCCGGGGCGTGGGCCGGGGGGTGGCTGGGCGCCGGCATGTCGGCCGGCCTGGTCCTCAGCGGCTGGGGCGCGGGCTGGGCCTGGCAACCGCAGCGGCCGCTGGTCCTGCTGGTACCGGTGGCGGCGGGAGCGGCCTTCGGCTGGTGGACCACCCAGTGCGCGCACCTGTGGACCCGCACCTCACGAGGCCGGACCCCGCGCCCCGCGCTCACGCTCTGCCTGGCCGCCGGCTGCGTCGCCATGACGTCGTGGCTCACCTGGTGGATGCTCGCCGGAGCCACGGCGCTGAACCGGGACTTTCCGGGCGCCCAGTCCGTCGCCCAGTCCGTCCTGCAGTGGCTTCCTTCCAAAACCCCGACCGGGGACCTGACCAGGATTCCCGGCCTCGCCATGGTGCTGCCGCAGCTGTCGAACGTCGCCGACACGCCGATGGGCTCACTGGCCGTCATCGTCCTGTGGGTCGTGCCGCTGCTCGCCTGGGCGTCCGGCACGGCTGGCCGGACCCCGCGTTGGATGCCGGACCGGGCACCCCGGCCGGAAGGTCCCGTGGCACCGCTGCGCAAGGTCATGCTGCCCGGACTGCTGGGTGGAGCACTGGCGAGCCTGGCCGTCGTCGGCGTCCAGGCCTGGATGCACAGCGGGCAGCCGGCACCGGACGCCCGGGGCGGGCTCTACGCCCTGCGGTACGCGGGCCTCCTGCTGTCGGCGCTCTGCCTGCCCGCAGGCCTGGCCGCCGCCCTGGCGAGCGCCGCCGCCCGGCGCTTCCGGCTGCTGGGCGCCCTGATCGCCGCCGGGACGGCAACCGTGCTGGGGGCCGCCGCAATGACGCTCCTCGTCTCGGTGGACGGCTGCGTCACCCCGCTCAACGTCCTCTCGGACAGCTGCGCCTGGCGGCCGGCCTGGTGGAGGCCGTTGTTCCCGTTCACATTCGTGCTGAACAACGCCCTCGTCCTCTCCGGGCTCACCGCCGTCGTCACCGCGCTCACCACTGTCGCCGTCACGGCCGTCCGCCGTCGACGGCCGTCCGCCTCGCCCGCCACCCACCGCCCCGACACCCGCCGCCCCGACACCCGGGCCGGCGAACCTCGGGCCCGTGGACCGCGCGCACGCCGCCTCGCGGTGATCCTGCTGTGCGTCGTGGCGGTCGCGGGCACCGCGACGGACGGCGGCTTCAGGAGGTACCAGCTGGGCTTCATGGTCAACGAGCTCACGTCCCAGCGCTCCCTGGTGCAGTTCTGGGGGCTCCCGGACCCGCCGCGGTCGGAGTTCACCCGCGTGCGGCAGATCCGGGCCTGGTACCGCCTCAGCGGCGACGATCTCATCGACATGGCGGTCTCGTACGACAGTCGCCTGACCGCCGCCGTCCGGGAGGCCCAGGCCGCCAAGGACAGTTGGGACGCGCTGGACCGCCGCCTCCGGCCGGCCTGCACCCAGTGGGGGAGCGCCGCCTGGTTCGAGACGGTCTGGTTCCGCGTGCCCGCCGACCCGCGCCTACGGGCCGACTGGCACGCGCTGACCACCAAGGCGGACAACGGCAGTCGCGGCTGCGCCCAGGCGCTGACCGCCCGCGACCAGGCTGGTCTGAGAAGCGCCCTGCTCGACCTGTATGCGGCCCGCCGCTGCGCGGAATCGGTCAACGCCGGGATCGACGGGATCCTCCGCGCGGGCGGCTTCCGGGGCACCACCCGCCCGCCCGCGCAGGGCACCGCGGCGGTCTGCGACCGCCCTGGCTCCTAGGTCCTGTCTCTTCGGCCACCTGCCGGACCGGACGAGGAGCCCGGTCTCCGTCGGTGACGACCGGCGAGCCGGGGGGCTGTGCCCGGGCGGCGGTCAGCCCTCCACCGGCCGCAGCACGTTCTGCCGGTAGACGGCCGGGTCGTCGACGTTGCCCGGCTCCTTGTACAGACACACGATGTACGACTCCAGACCGTCCTTGGTGTCGGCCGTCCCCGCGCCGGCGGCCCGGGCACAGCCGATGCGGGTCGTGGCCTTCCACACCACCTGGGTGAACCCGCCCGTCCCCGGGTTCTGGTCGTAGCCGGGCTGGTCGTACCGGTAGTCGCGGCCCTGCTGGTACCAGCGGTCCACCGCGACATGTGCAGCAGCCGGCTCGGTGTCCGGCTCGACCGACCCGATCCAGCCCCACCAGACGTTCTCCCCCACGCCCTTGACCCGGCCCTCGTTCACCAGGTCGAGCTTGTGACCGGTGCTCAGGCGGGTGACGCGCTGCTCGGCGTACCCGACGAGCTCGGGATCGAGCGTCAGGGGCGGGGCGCTGTGCGCGGCACGGTACCGGTTGTGCGTCCGGAGGGCCTCGTCCTGGAACGCCTGGCCCGTGACGAGGGGAAGCGCGGGGCGGGGAAAGGCTTCGGCGGCCCGGACCGGCTGCGCCGGTACGAGCACACCCATGACCGCCGCCGCGCTGCACGCTCCCAGGACGGCGTTGCGGATTCGACGTCGTTCCACGGCGGTCTCCTTCGCGCTCCGAGTGATCGTCACCGGTTTAACGCCACCGGGGGCGGCGAGGGCACGGGGCGCCGGCCGGAATGCGCGCGTTCGCCCCAGCGGCGGCACCGGGCCCGGTACTGCCACGAACGGGCGCGACACAGAAGGGAGTGGGAAGTCGGACCGGCCGACTTCCCACT
>NZ_JBIVVI010000876.1:0-3980 GCF_044757675.1 Kitasatospora sp. NPDC091257 | reverse complement strand
GTAGGCCGAGATCGGGGTGAAGCCGGGCATGGTGTTGATCTCGTTGATCATCCAGGTGCCGTCCTCCAGCAGGAAGAAGTCCACCCGGGCCAGGCCCTCGCAGCCGAGCGCCTCGAAGGCCTCGACCGCCTGGCGCTGGATCTCGGCGAGCTCCTCGGCGGTCAGGTCCGCCGGGATCTTCACGTCCGAGGAGTCGATGTACTTGGCCTCGAAGTCGTAGAAGTCGAAGCCCTCGCCGACCAGGATCTCGCCGGCCACGCTGGCCCGCGGGCCGTCCTCGAACTCCAGCACGCCGCACTCGATCTCGCGGCCGGTCACGCCGGCCTCGATGATGAGCTTGGGGTCGTGCCGGCGGGCCTCCTCGATCGCGGCGTCGAGGTCGGCCAGGTCCTTCACCTTGGTGATGCCGATGCTGGAGCCGGCCCGGCAGGGCTTCACGAACAGCGGCAGACCCAGCTCGGCGGCCCGCTCGCGCACCGCCGCGCGGCCCGCCTCGGACTCCCAGTCGCGCGGCCGCACGATGGTGTAGCGGCCGACGTTCAGACCGTGCGAGGCCAGGATCCGCTTGGCGAACTCCTTGTCCATGCCGGCCGCGCTCGCCAGCACGCCGTTGCCGACGTACGGGACGCCGGAGAGCTCCAGCAGGCCCTGGAGCGTGCCGTCCTCGCCCCACGGACCGTGCAGCAGCGGGAACACCACGTCGACCTCGCCGAGGGCCTTGGGGGCGCTGCCCGGCTCGGTCAGGACCACCTCGCGGCTGCCCGGGGCGACCGGCAGCGCGACCTGGCCGTCGACGCCCTCGGCGACGTGCGCCACGTCCGGCAGCCGCCCGTCGGTGATGGCCATCCGGGCCGGCTCGTCGCTGGTCAGCGCCCAGCGGCCCTCATGCGTGATGCCGATCGGCAGCACGTCGTACTTGTCGCGGTCGATCGCCCTGAGCACACTGCCCGCGGTGGAGACCGAGATCGCGTGCTCGGAGCTGCGCCCGCCGAAGACCAGCGCGACGCGCGGCTTCCGGTCGGGCCGGTTCGGGGAGGACTGTTCGATGCTCATATCGGTTTTGAGACTACCGTGCGAGACCCTGCCGGAAGGCAGGCGCCACCGGGGACTCAGCGCCGCTCGGCCTTCGCCGAACGCGACATCAGGGTCTGCAGCGCCTCCTGGGTCGGCCGCCCGTTGTGCACCACGTCCACCACGGCCTCGACGATCGGCATGTCGACCCCGTTGCGCCGGGCCAGGTCCAGGACCGACTCGCAGGACTTGACGCCCTCGGCGGTCTGCCGGGTGGCCGCGATGGTCTCCGCGAGCGACATGCCCCGGCCCAGGTTCATGCCGAAGGTGTTGTTGCGCGACAGCGGCGAGGAGCAGGTGGCCACCAGGTCGCCCATCCCGGCGAGTCCGGCGAAGGTGTGCGGGTCCGCGCCCAGCACCTCGCCGAGCCGGGTGGTCTCGGCCAGCCCGCGGGTGATCAGGGTCGCCTTGGTGTTGTCCCCGAGCCCCATGCCGGCCGCCATGCCGACCGCCAGGCCGATCACGTTCTTGACCGCGCCGCCGAGTTCGCAGCCCACCACGTCGGTGTTGGTGTACGGCCGGAAGTACGGTGTGTGGCAGGCCGCCTGGAGCCGCTTGGCGACCGCCTCGTCGGAGCAGGCGACCACGCTGGCCGCGGGCTGCCGGTTGGCGATCTCCTTGGCCAGGTTGGGCCCGCTGACCACCGCGACGCGCTCCGGGCCGACCCCGGTGACCTCGTCGATCACCTCGCTCATCCGCTTGGCGGTGCCGAGTTCGATGCCCTTCATCAGGCTCACCAGCACGGTCTGCGGCTCGATCAGCGGCGTCCAGGCGGCCAGGTTGTCGCGCAGCGTCTGCGAGGGCACCACGAGCACCGCGAAGTCGGCGCCGGCCAGCGCCTCGGCGGCGTCGGTGGTCGCCCGCACGGTGTCGGGCAGCCGGACGCCCGGGAGGTAGTCCGGGTTCTCGTGGGTGGAGTTGACGGCGTCCACCAGTTCCTGGCGGCGGGCCCACAGCACGACCTCGCAGCCCGCGTCGGCGAGCACCAGCGCGAACGCGGTGCCCCAGGAGCCGGTCCCCATCACGGCGCAACGGATCACTTGCCGGCCTCCTCGGTGCCCTTGCCCCGCTCGCCCTTGGCGCGCCGGCGCTCGGCCAGCGCCGCCGCGGCACGCTCCCGGGCGGCCCTGCGCATGTCGTAGCGCTCGGCCGGCGGCTCCTCGCCGCGGACCTCCGCCAGCACGGCGGTGATCGCCGTCATGATGTCCTCGGTCGCGTCGGCGAGCACCTGGGCGGTGAGCTCCTGCCCCCGGTACTTGCTCAGGTCCACCGCGGGCCCGGCCGCGACGGTGACCCTGTGCCGCGGGAACAGGTTGAACCTGCCCTTCCCGAGACCGGGCCGGCCGTACGGCGGGATGATCTCGTGGGCGCCCCAGTGCGCGACCGGGATGACCGGCGCACCGGTCATCAGCGCGACCCGGGCGACACCGCTCTTGCCGGTCATCGGCCACAGGTCCGGGTCCCGGGTGAGCGTGCCCTCCGGGTAGAACTGCACGCACTGGCCGCTGTTGACCGCGTCGATCGCGGCCCGGAACGCCTGCGCGGCGTCGGTGGACTCGCGGAACACCGGAATCTGACCGGTCTTGCGCAGCATGAATCCGATGAAGGGGATCGAGAACAGCGAGGACTTGCCGAGAATGCGCGGCGGACGTCCGCTGTTGTACTGCCAGTGCGCGTAGATCACCGGATCGATGATCGAATTGTGGTTCACCGCGGCGATGAAGCCGCCGTTCTTCGGAATGTGCTCCCAGCCCCGCCAGTCGGGCTTCACCAGGGCGGTCGTCACCGGCTTCACCAGCACGGCCGCGAAGCGGTACCAGATGCCGTAGTCGGCGTTGCCGAACTTGGCGTACGAGCGGCGGGCCACCCCAGCTCCTTCTCATCCGATGCGGCACGGATTACCGCGGTCATGGCGTCCCGGTGCCGCGCACCGATTCCACCGGTGCCCGGGCCGCGGGCGCGGAACAGTGTCGCCCGCCCGATCACCGGCTGTCGAGCAACCGCGCCAACCCGCCCGGCGGGCGTGATCAAACGCACGTCCGCACAGCTCGGACGGCCTGGCGAGGGCTCCGGGACCGGCGTCAGAATGACGCCGATGACCCAGGACACCGTACGCCCCAGCGGGGCCGTCGCGCCCCCCGCACCCACCGCCGGCTGGTCGCTGGTGCTTCCGCTCAAGCCGCTCACCATGGCGAAGAGCAGACTGGCCCCGTACGCCGGACCGCACCGGGCCGACCTGGCCCTGTCCTTCGCCCTGGACACCGTCACCGCCGCCCTGGCCACCCCCGGGGTCGGCCGGGTCCTGGTGGTCACCCGCGACGCCGCGGCCGGCGCCCGACTGACCGCGCTCGGCGCCCTGGTGGTCGCCGACGAGCCCGACGGAGGCCTCAACCGGGCGCTGGCGCACGGCGCCGAGAGCGCCCTGGCCCTGGCCCCGCGGGCCCCGCTGGCGGTGCTCTCGGCGGACCTCCCGGCGCTGCGTCCGGCCGAACTGGCCCGGGTGCTGGGCGCGGTGCCGGCGGACGGCCGGGCCTTCCTGCCGGACACCCCCGGCCTCGGCACCACGCTGCTCGCCTGCACCCCCGGCCGTCCGCTCTCCCCCGCCTTCGGGGACGGCTCACGGGCCCGGCACGCGGCCGGCGGGGCACTCGAACTGCGCCTCGCGGACGTGGAGTCGGTGCGCCGGGACGTGGACACCGGGACGGACCTCGGCGAGGCCGCGGCGCTCGGCCTCGGCCCGCACACCAGCGCGCTGTTCGCCCGGCTGAGCCTTTCCTGAGCCCTCCCGGTCGCCGCCCGGGCACCGCCCGGAGCCGCCCCGGCCCGGGCGTCGACCTGCTCCCGGGCCGGGGCCGGCCCGCACGCAATGCTGCTCGCAAGCAGGCCACCTCGTTAGTTCGGCAGAGCGG
>NZ_JBIVVI010000875.1:0-3982 GCF_044757675.1 Kitasatospora sp. NPDC091257 | reverse complement strand
GGCCTATGGCCCCATAGATCACCACCGCCTACTTCGCAGGTCATCCGTAGGGTTTGCTACAAAGGTTCGGCTAACCTTTGTTGCATCGCGCCCGACCGGAGGACCACTCGTCATGCCCCGCCCGATCCGAGTCGCGATCGTCGGAGCCGGCCCCGCCGGCATCTACGCCGCGGACGCCCTGCTGAAGTCCGACGCCGCCCAGGACCCCGGTGTCTCGATCGACCTGTTCGAGCGGATGCCCGCTCCGTTCGGCCTGATCCGCTACGGGGTCGCGCCCGACCACCCGCGCATCAAGGGCATCGTCACCGCCCTGCACCAGGTGCTCGACAAGCCCCAGGTCCGGCTGTTCGGCAACGTCGACTACCCGAACGACCTCGCCCTGGACGACCTGCACCGCTTCTACGACGCCGTGGTGTTCTCCACCGGCGCGACGGCCGACCGCGCCCTGGACATACCCGGCATCCACCTCGACGGCTCCTACGGCGCGGCCGACTTCGTCTCCTGGTACGACGGTCACCCGGACGTGCCCCGGACCTGGCCGCTGGAGGCCGAGAAGGTCGCCGTCCTCGGCGTCGGCAACGTCGCCCTGGACGTCGCCCGGGTGCTCGCCAAGACCGCCGACGAACTGCTGCCCACCGAGATCCCGCCGAACGTGTACGAGGGCCTGAAGCGCAACCGGGCCGTCGAGGTGCACGTCTTCGGCCGCCGCGGCCCCGCCCAGGCCAAGTTCAGCCCGATGGAACTGCGCGAGCTGGACCACTCCCCCACGATCGAGGTGATCGTCGCCCCCGAGGACATCGAGTACGACGAGGGCTCGATCGCCGAGCGCCGCTCGGTCAAGCACGTGGACCTGGTCGCCTCGACGCTGGAGAACTGGGCGATCCGCGACGTCGGCGACCGCCCGCACCGGGTGTACCTGCACTTCTTCGAGTCCCCGGTGGAGGTGCTCGGCGAGGACGGCCGGGTGGTCGGCCTGCGCACCGAGCGCACCGAACTGGACGGCACCGGCAATGTGCGCGGCACCGGCGGCTTCACCGACTGGGACGTGCAGTCGGTCTACCGCGCGGTCGGCTACTACTCCGACGAGCTGCCCAAGCTGCCCTTCGACCCGGCCTCGGGCACCGTTCCGCACCAGGCCGGACGGGTCCTGGACGGCGACGGCTCGCACCGCACCGCCACGTACGTCACCGGCTGGATCAAGCGCGGCCCGGTCGGCCTGATCGGCCACACCAAGGGCGACGCCAACGAGACCGTCGCCTGCCTGCTGGACGACCACGCCGCCGACCGCCTGCCCGGCGCCGTCGAGCCGGACCCGGCGGCCGTCGAGGAGCACCTGCGCGCCCAGGGCGTCCGCTTCACCACCTGGGAGGGCTGGAAGCTGCTGGACGCCCACGAGCGCGCGCTCGGCGAGGCCGAGCAGCGCGAGCGGGTCAAGGTCGTCGAGCGCGAGGACATGCTCCGCCACAGCGGGGCCTGAGCCCCCGCGGGAGTCCGGGCCCGGACGTCCGAGGGCCCGGGCGGCGCCCGACGGGATCCCGGACGCTGTCGGTGATTCGGGTTCCTGATCATTTCGCCCCGCCGAGCCGGTGCTCGGCGGGGCGATCCGGAGTGCCGGGCCGCCCTTCGGGAACGCCGCCCGCGCCACCCCACCGTCTCCACCGGAACCCCGCCCGGCCCACCCGCACGCATCGACACCGGACCACCCCGCAACGACCGACGCCACTCGCCGCACCCGATCACTCACTTCACCAACAGCGTCCGGAGGTAGAAGGGCCGCCGGGGACGGCTCACAGGCCCGGCACGTGGTAGCCGTTGAGGCGCCAGAGCGCGGCGCTGTACCAGAGCAGGGCGATCAGGACGAGCAGGGCGCCGCCTGCCGTGGGCAGGGCCCAGCCGGGCAGCCGGCGATGGCGGACCACGATGACCTTGGCGACGAACGCGCCATAGAGGAAGCATCCGGCGAACGAGTGCACGGCGATCCGAGGTGCCGCCAGCTGCACGCCGTAGGCCGCGAGGCAGTGGGAGGCGATCGGGAGGGACAGCAGGAACGCGGCCAGGCCGACCAGCCGGTGCCCGGTCCGGACCGACCGGGGTGCGGTGGGCAGGCCGGGCAGCCGGCCGTACATCCAGAGCGCCAGCAGGAGCTGGACCAGCGCGAGGCCCAGCAGGGCGGTGCCGAGCTGGGCCTTGAGCCGGTTGGCGTCGTCGAATCGGCGGCCGAAGAGGCTGCTCGCGTAGTCGGGTGTGTGCGCCCGGCCGTACCAGAAGAGGCCGGCCGTCACCGCCACCGGCAGCAGCGCCCACAGGAGGCCGGAGGCCCGCCGAGGGCGGGACGACCGTTCGACGCCGTTCATCCGCTCAGCTGCCCTCGACCTTGTTGCCCGAGGTGTTGACCACGTACCACGTGGCACCGAAGGCGCTGGACTCCTCGCCGTTGGTGTCGCCCTGCGCCGTGTCGCCCTCGAAGTAGTAGAGCGGGTGGCCGTTGTAGACGATCTGGGTCGTGCCGTCCTTGCGGGTGCTCGTGGAGAGCTTGGCCTGGTCGACGCCGTCGGTGGCGGTGGGGGTGCCGGTGGTCAGGGCGGGGGGCCAGGCGGTGGCGCAGGCGTCGTAGCAGGTCGAGGTGGGCGAGGTGTCCGCCTCGAACAGGTAGAGCGTCTTGCCTCGGGCGTCGACCAGGATGTTCTGGTACTTGCCGACGGTGGTTGCCGAGACCGTGGCGGCCGCACCGCCTGCTCCGGCGGAGGGGCTCGGGCTCGCGCTCCCCGTCGGGGTCGCTTCGGCGGACTGACTGCCGGAGGGGCTCGCCGCGGAGGTCGCCGCGGAGGTCGGGCTTGCCGCGGATGTCGACTTCTTGCTGCTGGAGCAGCCGCCGCACACCACGGTGATCAGGGCGACGACGGCGGCCGTGGCGGTCACCGTACGGGAAATTCTCATGGGCTTCTCTCCGGCCGGGGTGGGAACTGGTGCCACCACTTCAGCGCGAACGGGCTCGGCCGCTTCACCAGGCACGCCAGCAGGCGGGCAAGGCGAGGCGACCGTTAACCCTGATGGCCGACAGCAGCGGCTCCTGGCCCGGTCCGCGTGCCCGTCAGGAACGGACGATCGGCAGCAGCAGCTCGTCCACGATCTCCGCCGGATCGAGCCGCACCGCCTCCCCGCCGCACATCTTGATCCGGTACAGCATCAGCGCCGGCACCAGGTCGGTGACCAGCGGGGTGACCGCCCCGGGCCGGACCTCGCCGCGGGTGGTGCCGCGGTCCAGCACCTCGGCGATCAGCGCGGTCGTCGGCTGGACGACCCGCTCCAGCACGATCTCCAGGAAGGCGTGCGCCCGCTGGTGGTCGAGCTCGCTCATGACGGCCCGCACGGCGGCGCCGATCTCGCTGACCATCGCGGCGCGCAGCCTGGTGACCACCTCCAGCAGGTCGCCGCGCAGGCTGCCGGTGTCGGGGGCCGGGCCGGACGGCGGCAGGCTGGCCCGCAGCGCGTCCTTGACCAGCTCCTCCTTGGAGGACCAGCGGCGGTAGAGCGCGGCCTTGCCGGTCTGCGCGGCGGCGGCCACCCCCTCCATGGTCAGCCGGGCGTAGCCGTCGGTGGTGAGCTGCTGGAGGACCGCCTCGTAGATGGCGCTCTCCAGCGCCTCGCCGCGCCGCCGCAGCGGGGCGCCCGTCACCGGCCCGTGCCCGGTGTCCGTCTCAGCGGTCATGGTTGCGCACCTTCTTCAGTCGCCCTTCCTCGGTCCCGTCGCTCCACGCGTTCGGCCACGGTTCCCGGGGAGATCCCGGGCCGGCCGCGCGAACGGTGAAGCACTTCCCCTGTCGCGGAGATCACCTGGACCCCACTGTCGATGTTAGTGAACGAACCCGTTCCCGGCGTCGCCCCCGGCCGCACGATCCGTTCTGGTGTTCGAGTTGCGATGGGTTCCCCCCTCGATACGCTTCGAGAAGAGGCTCCCCGAGCCCGGACCCGCGCCGCCCCC
>NZ_JBIVVI010000874.1:0-3984 GCF_044757675.1 Kitasatospora sp. NPDC091257 | reverse complement strand
GCCCGCTGAGCGTTCCCCACCGGGTGCGGGCGCCGGCCCGGCAGGCCGGTCACCAGGTGACCGGGAGCGCCTCGACGCCGTAGACCGTCGACCCCTCACGGAAGCGGAGCTCGGCCTCGGGGACGGCGAGCCGCAGGGCCGGGAAGCGCCGCAGCAGGGCCGGCAGGGCCACCTTCAGTTCCAGCCGGGCCAGTTGCTGGCCGAGGCACTGGTGGGCGCCGAAGCCGAAGGACAGCTGGGCGACCGGACGGCGGCGCAGGTCGAGGTCGTCCGGTCGCTCGGGGACGAGTTCGGGGTCGCGGTTCGCGGTCAGCGGGGAGAGCAGGACGTGCTCGCCCTCGGCGATCCGGTGGTCGTTGACCTCGACGTCGGCCGCGGCGGTGCGCAGGAGCGGTGCGGGGATGGCGAGATGGCGCAGCAGTTCCTCCACCGCCGGGCCGGTGGCCCCGGGGTCGTCGCGGAGGACGGCGAGCTGGTCCGGGTGGCGGAGCAACGCCAGCACGCTCAGGGCGAGTTGGGTCGCGGTGGTCTCGTGTCCGCCGACCAGGAGGGTGGTGCCGAAGCCGATGAGCTCCTCGTCGGTGAGCTCCGCGCCGTGCTGCCGCACCACCGCGCCCAGCACGCCGTCCCCGGGGTGGCCCGGTTGCGGGCCACGATGTCCGCCATGGCCGCGTTCAACTCGGCCGAGGCGGCGATCAGTTGACCGGCGTCGGCGGTTCCGTCCATGATCACCCGGGAGCAGCGCTGGAACATCGCCCTGGTCCCGTACGGGACGTCGAGCAGTTCGCAGATCGCCAGCGAGGGGATGGGCAGGGCGAAGGCCTCGACCAGATCGACGGCCGGGCCCTGCTCCGCCATCGCGTCGAGGTGCTCGGAGACGATCGTCTCGATCGCGGGCCGCAGCCGCTCGACCCGGTGGACGGTGAAGCTGCCGGTGAGCATCCGGCGCAGACGGCTGTGCTCCTCGCCGCTGTAGGCGGGCAGGAGGCCCGGCTGGTTGAACAGGGTGCGCGGCAGCGACGGGTCGATGCCGTTGCCCGTCACCAGGCGCTCGTCCGCGAAGGCGGCCCGGACGTCGCCGTACCCGGTGATGACGACGGCGTCGATCTCGCCGCGCACCGGGTGGGTCACGCGCAGCCGCGGCAGGCCGTCCTCCTCGCGCATCCGGCGGAGGTCCGGCGACGGGTCGAGGGCCGGGGCCTCCGGGTCCGGGGAGAGGATCTCTGCCGTGGTTGGGATGGTGTGGCGCGCCTCCGCAGCACCAGGTCCATGGCGATCACCTGGCCCGGGCGCCAGGACGACACCTGCTCCTCGGCGATGTCGGTCATCGTGTCGACGCTCGCGGCGATGCTGTCCCGGTGGAAGGCCGGCTGGAGCGCGCGCCGTTGGCGGAGGTGGAAATCCCGCTCGGAGGTGATGATGCCGTTCCCGATGAATGGCCGCGCGACGTCGAACAGCAGTCCTTTGCCGAACTTCCTGCTCTGCTTCAGGAGAACGTCGTGGACGGCCTCCGGTGAGTTCAGGACGAACACCGGACGATTCCCGAGGAATATCCTGACGATGTCGCCCCGGGCCCTGACCGACTGCAGGAACTCCACCCGCTGGACGGCCAGCTGCGGCAGGTGGCCGAGCAGTGGGAAGCGCCCCGGCGCCACGGGGGCCGCCACGGGAGCGGTGGTGGAACGCACAGCCCCGCACCTCCCTGAAGTCTCGGCTCGAAAATCCGCCCGACATTGGAACGTTCACTCGCCCGCGGTGCACGGTGATCACCGTCCGCCGGATCGGGAGAGGTCAAGGGACCGGCCGAAAATGCACCGCCGGAGTGATTTTGAGCCGAACGGCGCGAATTCCCCCACCTCCCCGTGCGTTTCAGGCCACCCGTCCCGGATTGGACCGGGACGCCGTCCGCACCTCGCCGTTAGCCTCGGGCGCACCGCCCAGTCGATCAACGGAGAATCGTCATGCACCCCGAACTCGCCGCCGATCTCGGCCGGTTGCCGGAACTCCTGGAGGAGACCCGGCAGCGTGCGCTCGCCTTCCTGGAGACCCTCGACGAACGGCCCGCGATCGGACGGGCCGGCGCGGAGCAGGCCGGCGCCGAGACCGTCGGCGCGGAGACCGCCGGCTCGCCGCTCGCCGAGGAGGGCGGCGGAATGCGGGCCGCCCTGGCGGAGTTCGCGGAGCGCTGGGAGCCGCGGCTGTCGGCGAGTACCGGGCCGCGCTACTTCGGGTTCGTGACCGGCGGGGCGACGCCGGCGGCGCTCGCGGGCGACTGGCTGACCTCGGCCGTGGACCAGAACTCCAACTCCTCGCTGGATCCGGCCGGTCAGCACCTGGAGCGGGAGACGGTCGGGTGGCTGCGCGAGCTGTTCGGGCTCTCGGCGGCGCACCGCGGCACCTTCGTGAGCGGCGCGACGATGTCGAACACGGTGGGGCTGGCGATCGCCCGCGAGTGGCTGGGCGAGCGGCTCGGCGTGGACGTCGCCGAGAACGGGGTCGGCGCGCTGGGCCCGGTCCGGGTGCTGTCGGGCAGTGCGCACTCCAGCGTCGCCAAGGCGCTGTCGGTGCTGGGCCTGGGCCGGACGGCGCTGCGGACGGTGCCCGTCCTGCCGGGCCGGGAGGCGGTGGACGTGGCCGCGCTGGAGCGGGCACTGACCGGGGCTCAGGGGCCGTGCGTCGTGGTGGCCAACGCCGGGACGGTCAACACCGTCGACTTCGACGACCTGCGCGCGATCGCCGCGCTGCGCGAGCGGTACGGGTTCTGGCTGCACGTGGACGCCGCGTTCGGCGCCTTCGCCGCGCTGTCGCCGGAGCACGCGGAGCTGGTGGCGGGGCTGGACCTCGCCGACTCGGTCTGCGTCGACCTGCACAAGTGGCTCAACGTGCCCTACGACAGCGCCGTGCAGTTCACCCGCCGCCCGGACCTCCAGGCCCGGGTCTTCCAGAACGCCGCCGCCTACCTCGGCCCTCTGAGCGAGCACCCGGACCTGGTCCACCTCACGCCGGAGAACTCCCACCGGCTGCGCGCCCTCGCCGCCTGGTTCACCCTGCGGGCGTACGGCCGCTCCGGGCACCGGGAGATCGTGGAGCGCTGCATCGCCGGTGCCCGGGCGCTCGGCGCGGAGGTGGCCCGGATCGAGGGCCTGGAACTGCTCGCCCCGGTGCGGCTGAACGTCGTCTGCTTCTCGCTGACGGCCGACCCGACCCCGGAGCGGCTGACCGCACTCGCCGACGGGCTGGCCGGCGAGGCCTTCCTCACCCCCACCCGCTACGCGGGGCGGCCCGCCCTGCGCGCCGCGTTCAGCAACTGGCGCACCACCGAGGCGGACGTCCGACGGACGGCGCGGGCGCTGGCCCGGGCCGTCCGCGGGCTGACGGCCTGAGCGCGAGCAGCGGACCGCGCGGGGACGGGCCGGGCGGAGTCCGGGGTCAGCTCCGGTTGTGGTCGCCCGTCCCCCCGTCGATCAGCTCGCGCAGGATGTCCATGTGCCCGGTGTGCCGGGCCGTCTCCGTGGTCATGTGGATCAGCACCCAGCGCAGCGAGACGGAGTTCCCCGACCAGGAGGTGCCGAGGTCGTCCAGTGCCAGCTCCCGGATCGTCTCGTCGGCGCCGGCCCGGGCCCGGGCGTAGAAGGCCAGGACGTCCGCCGTCGACTCGTGCGGCTCCACCCGCATGTCGGAGGAATCGTCGGCGTCGATGTCGAACGGCAGCGGTCCGCTCTCCCGGCCGAACGTCTCCCGGAACCAGCCGAGTTCGGCGCCGCCGAGGTGCTTCACCAGCCCCAGCAGATTGGTCCCGGAGGGCGTCATCGGACGGCGCAGCTGCTCGTCGTCCAGCCCCTCCAGCTTCCACAGCACCACATCGCGGTGCCGGTCCAGCGCCGCATGAAGGCTTTCCTTCTCCCCACCCGTGAAGGGCACACGATTGCTCATGCCGGGGACCGTACCAGCCGGCACCGACAGTCCGGCCCTACGGCCACGGCC
>NZ_JBIVVI010000873.1:0-3985 GCF_044757675.1 Kitasatospora sp. NPDC091257 | reverse complement strand
CGCGGCCGCCGGGTCGGGCCCGGTCGCCGCGAACTCGGCCAGCCTCTCGGCCTGTCCGCGCAGCCCCTCCGGGCTCCTGGCGGACACCGGCCAGAGCACCGGGCCGCTGCTCTCCACCGGTTCCGGCGCGGGCAGCGGATCGCCCTGCTCCAGGATGACGTGGGCGTTGGTGCCGCTGATCCCGAAGGAGGAGACGCCCGCGCGGCGCGGACGGTCCGCCTCGGGCCACGGCCGGGCCCGCGTCAGCAGTTCCACCGCGCCCGCCGACCAGTCCACGTGGGGCGTCGGCTGCTCGGCGTGCAGGGTGGCGGGCAGCAGGCCGTGCCGCATCGCCTGCACCATCTTGATGATCCCGGCGACGCCGGCCGCCGACTGGGTGTGCCCGATGTTGGACTTGATCGAGCCCAGCCACAGCGGCTCGTCGCCGCGGCCCCGGCCGTAGGTCGCCAGCAGCGCCTGCGCCTCGATCGGGTCGCCCAGCCGGGTGCCGGTGCCGTGCGCCTCCACCACGTCCACCTCGGACGGGGCGAGCCGCGCGGAGGCCAGCGCCTGCCGGATCACCCGGCGCTGCGAGGGGCCGTTCGGCGCGGTCATCCCGTTGGACGCGCCGTCCTGGTTGACCGCGCTGCCGCGCACCACCGCCAGCACCTCGTGCCCGTTGCGGCGCGCGTCCGACAGCCGCTCCAGCAGCAGCAGTCCGACGCCCTCGCCCCAGCCGGTGCCGTCCGCGCCGGCGCCGAAGGAGCGGCACCGCCCGTCCGAGGCGAGGCCCTGCTGGGCGCTGAAGGCGTGGAAGACCTCCGCGTTGGTCAGCACGGTCACCCCGCCGGCCAGCGCCAGCGTGCACTCGCCGGCGCGCAGCGCCTGGACGGCCAGGTGCAGCGCCACCAGCGAGGAGGAGCACGCGGTGTCCACGGTGACCGCCGGGCCCTCCAGGCCGAACACGTACGCCACCCGGCCGGAGAGCACGCTCGTCGCTCCGCCGGCCAGGACGTACCCCTGGTCGGCGTCGGCCGCACCGACCCCGTAGCCGGAGGAGGTCGCGCCGACGAACACCCCGGTCCGGGTGCCGCGCACGGTGTCCGGCGCGATCCCGGCCCGTTCGAAGGCCTCCCAGCCGCTCTCCAGCAGCAACCGCTGCTGGGGGTCCATGGCGAGGGCCTCGCGCGGGGAGATCCCGAAGAACGCGGCGTCGAAGCGCTCGGCGCCGTCCAGGAACCCGCCCTGGGCGGCGAGGTCGCTCGCCGCGGCGTCCGCGCCGAGCCCGTCCGCCCTCCAGCCGCGCTGCTCGGGGAAGGGGGCGATCGCGTCGCCGGCCCGTTCGACCAGCCGCCAGAGGTCGTCCGGCGAGGAGACGTCGCCGGGGTAGCGGCACGCCATCGACACGATCGCCACGGGTTCGCTGACCGCGGCGGTCAGTTCACGGTTTCGGGCGCGAAGCTTCTCCGTCTCCTTGAGGGAAGCTCGCAACGCTTCGACATAGTCCTGGGTAGAGGCCATCGCAAGCTCCGTACTGCGGTCAGGAATCACGTTCGCCGAGGGCCAGCCTCAGCAGGCTTTCGCCGTCCATCTCGTCGATCGACTCGATGGCGGTCACGGGTGCGGCGTCCTCGGCGGCGGGCGCGGACTCCTGCGAGGCGAGCCGCAGCAGCGGCTCCAGCAGTCCGGACTCGCGCAGCCGGGACACCGGGACGGTGAGCAGGGCGCGGCGCGCCTGCTCCGCCTCGTCGGCGTCGAGGGCGTCGTCGCCGAGCAGTTCGGCCGTGATCTGCTCGGCCAGCGCCCTCGGGGTGGGGTGGTCGAAGATCAGGGTGGCGGGCAGGGCCAGCCCGGTGGCCGCGGTCAGCCGGTCGCGCAGTTCGACCGCGGTCAGCGAGTCGAACCCCAGGTCGCGGAAGGCCCGGTCGGCGACGACCGACCCGGCCGCGCTGTGGCCGAGGACCAGGGCGGCCTGCTGCTGCACGGTCTCCAGCAGCAGGGCGAGGCCGTCCTCACCGGACAGCCCGGCGAGGCGCTCGCGCAGCGCGGTGCCGTCCTGCGGGCCGCCGGCGGCACCCGCGGCGAGGACCTGCCGCACCTCGGGGACGTCCTCGATCAGCGGCTGCGGGTGGTACGCGGTGAAGCCGGGCACGAAGGCCTGCCAGTCCACGTCCGCGACGGTCACGCAGACGTCGCCGGTCCGGATCGCCGTGTCCATCGCCTCCAGGGCGAGGTCCGGGGCCATCGCCCGCAGGCCGCGGCGGCGCAGGAACTCCTCGGCGTCGGCGCCGCCGGCCATGCCCTCGCCCGCCCACGGGCCCCAGGCCACGGAGGTGGCCGCCAGCCCGCGGGCCCGGCGGTCGACGGCGAGGGCGTCCAGCGCGGCGTTCGCCACCGCGTACGCGGACTGCCCACCGCTGCCCCAGACGCCGGCGACGGAGGAGAAGAGCACGAAGTAGTCGAGGGGGGTGTCCCCCAGCAGCTCGTCCAGGCAGACCGCGCCTTCGGCCTTGCCGTCCACGATCGCCGCGAACCCGGCGCGCGCGGTGCTGCCGAACGGCGTCGGGTCGCCGACGCCGGCCGCGTGCACCACGCCGCTCAGCGGGAACTCCGCCGGGACGGCGGCCAGCACCCCGGCCATCCCCTCCCGGTCCGCCGTGTCGCAGGCGGCGACGGTCACCCGGGCGCCCAGCGCCTCCAGTTCCGCGACCAGCTCCGCCGCCCCCGGCGCCGTCGGGCCCCGGCGGGAGACCAGCACCAGGTGGGGGACGCCCTGCCCGGCCAGCCGGCGCGCCACGGCGGCGCCCAGCGCCCCGGTGCCGCCGGTGACCAGGACGGTGCCGGTGACGGGAACGGGATCGGCCGTCACCGGCCCGGTTCCGGCCGGGACCAGTCGGCGGGCGAAGGTCCCGGTGGCCCGGACGGCGACCTGGTCCTCGGTTCCGGACAGCACCTCGGCCATCCGGTCACCGAGCACCGGCCCCGCCGGACCGCAGACGTCCACCAGCCCGCCCCACAGGCCGGGCAGCTCCAGGCCGACCACCCGGCCCAGGCCCCAGATCCGGGCGTGTCCGGGCCGGACGGTCTCCTCCTCGCGCACGGTCACCGCGCCGGAGGTGACCCACCGGAGCGGCACCCGCAGGTCCAGGGCGGTGAGCGCGTCGATCAGGTCCAGGGCGTCGGCGACGGGATCGGCGTCCGGGGCCGTGCCGGGGAAGGCCAGCACCCCGGCCGGGTCCGCGATCCGGGCGAGGTCGTCCTTCAGCCGCTCGGTCGTGGTCCGCACCACCCGGGCGCCCGCCCGCTCGACGGCGGACAGGCAGGCCTCGGCCAGGTCGGACCCCGGTTCGCCGGACTCCGCCGCCCCGGCGGGCAGCACCGCCAGCCAGCTGCCGGTCAGCAGCGGCGGAACGGCCGCGGTGGGCACCGGCTTCCAGGTGATCCGGTAGCGCCAGGCGTCGGATCGCTCCTCCGGCCGGGCGGAGTGACGCGCGACGGGCGGCTGCGCCCAGTAGTGCTGCCGGTCGAAGGCGTACCGGGGCAGCAGCGCCCGGTGCCCGCCCCAGTCCGCGTAGACGGCCGGCCAGTCCACGGCCGTCCCGGCGGTCCAGAGCGCGCCGAGCGCGGCCAGGGCGCTCTCCGTCTCGTCCCGCTCGCGGCGCAGCAGCGGCGCGAACGTGCCCTTGGCGTCGGCCTGTCGGGCCAGGGCGGACAGCACGCCGTCGGGGCCGAGCTCGGCGAAGCGGGTCACGTCCTGGCCGCCCAGGGTGTCGACGCCGTCGGCGAAGCGGACGGCCTCCCGGACCTGGCGCAGCCAGTAGTCGGGGGTGGTGAGCAGGCCCGGCCCGGCGATCCCGCCGGTCAGGTTGGAGACGATCGGGATGCCCGGCTCGGCGAAGGTCAACTCCGCCAGCACGGCGGCGAATTCGGCGAGCATCGGCTCCATCAGGGCCGAGTGGAAGGCGTGCGAGACGGTCAGCCGACGGGTCTTGCGGCCCTCGGCCGA
>NZ_JBIVVI010000872.1:0-3990 GCF_044757675.1 Kitasatospora sp. NPDC091257 | reverse complement strand
ACGGAATACCCTATGACTCGGTGTGACTGGTGTTCACCCGTGTGCTCTGCGTTACTCCCTCCCGCGCCCCCTCGGCCTCGGCGGCGGCCGCCGCCTCCGCCTCGGCCCGTGCCAGGTCCTCCGGGGACGGCGCGGGCAGCGCCGCCAGGTAGGTGGAGGCGATCAGCTGGCCGACCGACGGGTACGAGCCCAGCGGCGCGGCCGACGGGCAGCCGGTCTCCTCGGCGGCGGTGGCGAGCAGCTCGGAGTCCGCCTCCGGGCCGATCACCAGCGGGGCCAGCGCCGGGCGCTGCGAGCCGGTGTCCCTGAGGTGGTTGACGGCCGCGGCCACCGAGCCGGGCACGTCGAGCGCGGCGGCGACGACCGGCACGGCCAGTCGGGCGGCCAGCAGCACGCCGGTGATGCCGGCCGCCGCGGCCGCGTCCTCGCCGCCGACGGTGGTCAGCACCACGCCGTCCGCGGCGGTCGCGATGGCGAACAGCCGGGCGCGGTCGGCCCGGGCCAGTCCGGCCTCGGACAGCCGGACGTGCACGGCCTCGGCCAGCAGCGGGTGCGGGCCCAGCGGGTCGGTGACGGGCGCGCCGTACTCGGCGGCGAGCGCGTGAAGCTCGGTCAGGAAGGTGTGCGGGCCGGGCACCAGCGGCACCAGGACGGGCGTCGGCAGTCCGGCCTCGGCCGCCATGGCCAGCAGCTCGGCCACGGTGCGGTCCTCGCCGCCCGCGCCCTCGCCGCCGTTGCCGGGCAGGTAGCCGACCGCGGTCCGGACGCCGTTCTGCTCGGTGCGGACGATCGAGAGCAACTCCTCGACGACCGAGCGGGACTCGGGCCCGGCGGTCGCGGGCACGGCGAGCACCAGGGCCGGGGCGCCGGCCGGGATCTCGGGGCGCTCGGGACGACGGTGGCGCCCCCGCGCACGGGAGCCTGGAGTACGGACGGGCAGTGGCGCGCCCGGGATGGCTGCGGTGCTCATGCCGGAGATCGTAGGACATCTGCCCGTCCGGCTTGCAGTCGGCTGCCGCGTGGGTTTCACGCGGTCGCGGTCCGGAGGCCGGTGCGTCTCCGGCGCCGGTCCGGGCACTTTGCCTACAATCCGGACATTCCGCTCCCAATCCCCGCGCGACCGCCGGTGGTTGCCTCGACGCGACCCGAGGGCGCCGGCGTTGCACCTGGGGCGCGTGAGATGTCTCACAGCATGAGGATGGTTTGACGGAGGGTCACGGGGGTGCGACTCCCGGCATTCGAAGATCAACATTCAGCGGGGAGGCGCTCACGGCCGGTTATCGCGCGCCCGACGATTCATCGGCTATGTCCGTTTACGTACCGTCAGGAGAAGGGTCCGTGAAGAGTTCGCGGCTGCGGACAAAAGGCCACGTGCACCTGCAACGTCCCGTGCTGATGCACGTGCACTGCGGCTATCATCGCGTCAAGTGAGGCGTTGTGCCGGACCGGTACGGGGCCGGTCCGTTCGTTTCGACGGTGCCGGGGGCGCCGCGCTGGACGACAACTCCGGAAGCTCTTCGGGAGATTTCTATGCACGACTCGCAGGACACGCACGGCTCGTACGACACCTACAACGGGATGGCCGCCGCCGATCTCCAGGGGGTGGTCTGGCAGAAGAGCCGGCACAGCAACTCCCAGGGCAACTGCGTCGAGTTCGCGGCCCTGCCCGGCGGCGATGTGGCGATGCGCAACTCGCGGTTCCCGGACGGCCCGGCCCTCATCTACACCCGGGCCGAGATCGCCGCCCTGCTGCTGGGGGCCAAGGACGGGGAGTTCGACCACCTGGCGGTCTGACCGACCGCCGTGCTCCATCATCGGGGGGCCGTCGTGGGTGCCGACACCACGACGGCCTTTGTCTTTGTCTCCTCCGGGGGCCTCTTCGCCGGCGGTCTCCGCTTCGGAGGTGTCCGCTCCGGAGGCGTCCGCACTGGAGCGGAAGTCCTCGGCGGGGCCGGGTGGAAGGGCCCGGGGTGTGGTCCTCCCGGGGCTTCCGTCGACCGGCCGTGCGCCGCCCGGCGCATGGTCCGTCCTGGGCGTGCGGCCCGTTCGGGTCGGGGGCCCGGTCGGGGTGCACGGCCCGTCCTAGGCCGAGCGCCGATGCCGTCCGCCGATCTCGACGGGGCCGTCGAGCGGTGAGCGGCCGCCGAGTCCGGGGTGCCCGTCCAGCGGGGAGCCGACGATCGTCTCCGCCTCGAACATCGCCCAGACCACCTTGCCGCTGCCCAGCGGGTGCCAGCCCCAGGAGCGGCTGAACGACTCCACCAGGTGCAGCCCGCGGCCGGATTCGGCGACGAAGTCGGCCTCCCGTGCGATCGGGCCGATGCTGCTCGGATCGCTCACCGCGCAGACCACCTGGGGTGCGCGGTGCACCAGGCTTATTCGGATCGGGAGCCGGCCGTCCGGGGTCGGCTGCAGGGGAAAGCCGTACTCGCCCTGGGTGCCGCCCGACGGGTCGGGCCGTGCGCCGATCGCATGCCGGAGCGCGTTGGTCACGAGTTCCGAGGCCACCAGCGCGACGTCGTCGAACAGCTCCGTCAGGCCCCAGTGCTGGAGCGTGCTCCGAGCGAAGTCGCGCGCGGTTCTGACGGCTTCGAAGCGAGGAGCGAGCGTACAGGTGACCACAAGGGGGTCAACCGCCAAAGCCGTACCGGTGCTCATGAAGAGCTCCTCCCATAAGGGGGCGGACACGGCTGGACCCGCCGGGGTCATGCCGGTCACCTCCGACTCGCTCGGCCGCTCGGCCGCCCCCTCGACCATGCGCGCGCGCACTCGAACGCCCGATGACGCGGGGGACGTCGTCGGGTCGGTGCACGGAGTCGCGCGTGGGGTCGACACGGAGCCCGCGGGATTGCCAGGGATGTGCAGGTGCACGTGCACCATGGTGGTGTGCGCTCACTGCAGATGCAAGAGTCGATTCACGTGCAGTCGCACTATTGGCATATGCAAGCGCCGGATGCACGTGCATCCTGGTGTGTGGAGTGCGGAACTGATAGGAACATCCGTCAGTATCGGCACCGTGAGCGCTCAACTGATGGCAGACTGTGCGCTGTTTGCCCTAGGTGGAGGTTTCGACCGCATGACCACAGTTCAGCCGGGCGGCGGCTCGATGGTCCGCCGGATCCTCCTCGGCTCGCAGCTGCGCCGCCTGCGTGAGGCGCGCGGCATCACCCGCGAGGACGCGGGCTACGCGATCCGGGCCTCCGAGTCCAAGATCAGCCGCATGGAACTCGGCCGCGTCAGCTTCAAGGAGCGCGACGTCGCCGACCTGCTCAGTCTGTACGGCGTGGACGACGGCATCGAGCGGGAAGCCCTGCTCGGCCTCGTCCGCGAGGCCAACAAGTCCGGCTGGTGGCACAGCTTCAACGACGTGCTGCCGGGCTGGTTCCAGACCTACGTCGGCCTGGAGGAGGCCGCCCAGCTGATCCGCACCTACGAGGTGCAGTTCATCCCCGGGCTGCTCCAGTCCGAGGAGTACGCACGGGCGGTTTTCGGACAGAGTCGGCCGGTCATCAGCGAGGAGGAGGTCGAGCGACGGGTCAGCCTGCGGCTGCGCCGTCAGAAGCTGCTGGCCGAGGGCGCCAGCCCGCGCCTGTGGGCCGTCATCGACGAGGCGGCGCTGCGCCGGCCGGTCGGCGGGCCCAAGGTGATGCGCGGTCAGGTGCAGTACCTGATCGACGTGGCCGAGCAGGCCAACGTGGTGATCCAGGTCATGCCGTTCCGGTTCGGCGCGCACGCGGGCGAGTCCGGGGCGTTCACGATCCTGCGCTTCCCGGAGCAGGACCTCGCGGACGTGGTCTACCTGGAGCAGCTCACCAGCGCGCTCTACCTGGACAAGCGCGACGACGTCGACGCCTACATCCAGGTCATGGAGCGGCTCTGCGTGGACAGCCTCACGCCGGAACGCACGATAGACCTGCTCGCCTCGATCCTGAAGGAACGCTGAGCCGCTGCCGTCCGGGGCCTGTGAGCTCCCTCCCTCGCGAGGCCCCC
>NZ_JBIVVI010000871.1:0-3992 GCF_044757675.1 Kitasatospora sp. NPDC091257 | reverse complement strand
CCCCTGGGAGCCGGCCGGCCGCCGTCCGGTGGACCTCCGCTACCTCCAGCAACTGGCGGGCAGCGTCGAGCGACTGGGCTACACCGGCGCGCTGCTCGCGACCGACCTGTACGACGTCTGGACGCTCGGCAGCGCGCTCGCGGCCGCCACCACCCCGGCCTTCAAGCCGCTGCTGGCCGTCCACCCGGGGCTGGTCTCACCCACCCTGCTGGCCAAGATGGCACTCAGCTTCGACCACCTGCACGGCGGCCGGCTGCGCTTCAACGTGGTGAACGGCTCGACCGCGCAGCTGCGCGAGTACGGCCTGGACGTCGAGCACGACGACCGCTACCGGCTCAGCGGCGAGTACTGGTCGATCGTCAAGCGCCTCACGGCGGGTGAAGTCTTCGACCACAAGGGCGAGTTCTACGAGCTGAAGAACGCGGGCGCGAGCCTGCGCGAGCTGACCCCGGTGCAGCCCGGCGGCATCCCGCTCTGGTTCGGCGGCAGCTCGGCGGCCGGCATCGAGATGGCCGCCGAACACGTGGACGTCTACCTGACCTGGGGAGAGCCGCCGCACCTGCTCAAGGAGAAGCTGGACCTGGTCCGCGAGCGGGCCGCCGCCCACGGCCGGTCGGTGCGGATCGGGCTGCGGCTGCACCTGATCGTCCGCGACACCGAGGACGAGGCCTGGGCCGCCGCCGACCGGCTGCTGGACGTCACCGGTGAGGCCACCTACGCGCGCCAGCTGGGTGGCGCGACGGCGGAGGACGGGGTCGGCTGGCAGCGGCAGTTCCGCCAGCACGGCGGGAAGGTGCCGGCGCGGGCCCGGGAGCTGGAGGTCTACCCCAACCTCTGGCCGGGAATGAGCCTGTTCCGCCCCGGGCCCGGTACGGCGGTGGTCGGCTCGACGGCCCAGGTGATCGAGCGCCTGCAAGAGTTCGAGGCGCTGGGTGTCGACACCTTCATCCTCTCGGGCAACCCGCTGCTGGAGGAGGCCCATCGGGTTGCAGAAACGGTTCTGCCCGCCCTGGGCATCAAGCGGCCGCACACCGGTAGCTGACTGGTGACAGCTGGCAAGTGACGGATAACGGATAACGGATAACGGATGACAGCTGACAGATTTCGAAATCTGTCAGCTGTCATCCGTCGATCGTCAGCTGTCAGCGTCAGCCGTAGCCGTAGCCGTAGCCATCAGCCGCAGCGATCATCCTCGGCCTCCGGTCGGCGCCTCCGCCCCGCTCAGCGGCTCAGCCGGTCGATCTCCGCCAGCTCCTCGGCCGTCAGCGGCCCGCCCGCCAGTGCGTCGAGGTTCTGGTCCAGCTGGGCGACGCTGCTCGCACCGATGATCACCGAGACCACCCGCGGGTCCCGCAGCACCCAGCACAGCGCCAGCTGCGCCAGCGTCTGCCCGCGCCGCTCGGCGACGGCGGCCAGCGCCCGCAGCTGCTCCAGCTTCCGTTCGGTCAGCGCCTCCTCGGTGAGGAACTTCCCGACCGACATCCGTGAGCCCGCCGGAACCGCCCCGGACAGGTAGCGGTCGGTCAGCAGTCCCTGGGCCAGCGGCGAGTAGGCGATGAGGCTGCTCTGGGTGTCGCCCACCGCGTCCAGCACGCCGCCGTCCTCCACGTGCCGGTTGAGGATCGAGTACGCCGACTGGTTCATCAGCACCGGCGTCCCCAGCTCGCGCAGGATCGCCACCGCCTCCCGGTGCTGTTCCGCCGGGTAGTTGGAGATCGCCGCGTACAGCGCCCTGCCCGAGCGCACCGCGCTGTCGAGCGCGCCCATCGTCTCGTCGATCGGGGTGTCCGGGTCGTACCGGTGCGAGTAGAAGACGTCGACGTAGTCCAGCCCCATCCGGTCCAGTGACTGGTCGAGGCTGGCCAGCAGGTACTTGCGGCTGCCGCCGTTGCCGTACGGGCCGGGCCACATGTCCCAGCCGGCCTTGGTGGCGATGAACAGCTCGTCCCGGTACGGCCGGAAGTCCTGGGCGAACAGGTAGCCGAAGTTGCGCTCGGCGCTGCCGTACGGCGGGCCGTAGTTGTTCGCCAGGTCGAAGTGCGTGACGCCCCGGTCGAAGGCCCGGCGCAGCACCGCCCGCTGCACGTCCAGCGGCTGGGCGTCACCGAAGTTGTGCCAGAGCCCCAGCGAGACGGCGGGCAGCTGGACGCCGCTGCGGCCGGCCTTCCGATAGGTCATCGAGTCATAGCGGTCATCCGCGGCGAGGTAGCTCATGCCGGACATCCTGCCAGTCCGTCGCGGCGGATCAAGCCTTGCCCCGTTCCGGGCCGGTGCCTATGCTCGCGGAGGATCGCGTGCGTGCGAGGCGAGGGGGAGGCGAGATGGCAGTCCGGACCGTGGCCGTGGCCGCCGCCGCAGCCCGCTGTTGTTGTCGCCACCGCCGCAGCACCGACCGCTGACGCCACCCGCGAGCCCCGCCGCCCGAGCGGCCCACCGCCCGCCCCGTCGGCCGTTCCGCCGGTGCCGCCCGTAGGAGCGCAGCGCCGGACCGCGCACCGGCTCCCCGCGCTCCGCTCTCCGTGCGGCTCACCGAATCCCGGGACGCTCCGGCCCGCCGGTCCCGTCCCGGTCCTGCTCAGCTCGTTCCCATGCTCAGCCCGTACCCGGCCCGGGGCCCGGTCCTGTACCCGGCCATGGCCCCGGCCCGACCCTGGTCCGGCCCGAGCCCGACCCCGGCCCGACCCTGGTCCGGCCCGAACCCGACCCCGGCCCGACCCTGGTCCGGCCCGAGCCCGACCCCGAGCCCGTCCCGAGCGCCCAAGGAGACCGCCGTGCGGTTCACCGTCTCGTCCCTCGTCGCCAACGCCCCCGACCCGGTCACCGGTGTCCGGCGCACCCCGCAGCAGAAGCTGCACAACGTCATCGACCAGGCCGTCCTCGCCGAGCAGCTCGGCTACGACGGCTACGGCGTGGGGGAGCGGCACGGTGAGCCGTTCCTCTCCCCGGCGCCGCCCCTGCTGCTGAGCGCCATCGCTGCCCGCACCTCCACCATCCGGCTGTTCACCACGGTGACGGTGCTCAGCGTCCTCGACCCGGTCCGGGTCGCCGAGGACTACGCGATGCTCGACCAACTCTCCGGGGGTCGACTGGAGTTGATCGTCGGCAAGGGCAACGACCCGCGCCACTTCGGTCTGTTCGGCCTCCCCGAGGAGCGCCAGTGGGAGGCGCTCGCGGAGAACTACGGCCTGCTGCGCAGGCTCTGGCGCGAGGAGAAGGTGACCTGGGAGGGCTCGACCCGCCCGCCGCTCACGGACGTCACGGTCTGGCCGCGCCCGCTCCAGGACCCGATCCCGGTGTGGCACGGCAGCGCGACCAGCACGCGGTCCACCGACCTCGCGGCCCGCCACGGCGACCCGCTCTTCTCCGCCAACTCCTTCCATCCGCTGGAGAAGTACCGGACGCTGGTCGAGCACTACCGCGAGCGCTGGGAGCACTACGGGCACGACCCGGCGCGGGCCCGGGTGGGCGCGAGCTTCGGCGGACTGTTCGTCGCCGAGCGCTCACAGGACGCCGTCGAGGGCTTCCGCCCGTACTGGAACGCACTGTTCGACTCGGCCGCGGGCCGGCACAACAACTCGCCGTTCACCTCGCTGGAGGACGCGCTGGAGCGCGGCTCGGCGCTGGTCGGCAGTCCGCAGCAGGTGATCGAGAAGATCCACCGCTACCACGAGGCCTTCGGCAACGAGGTGGTCGGCATCGGGGTCGACGCCCTCACCGAGGGGGCGCAGCGCGAGCAGTTGGAGCTGTTCGCGAGCGCGGTGGCGCCGGAGATCCGTCGGGCGCTGCCGTAGCGGTCCACGCCCGCCGCGCGCTGCCACGGCAGCCCGGATCCCCCGCCCGCCCGCGCAATGCGCCGTGCACCCCCTACGCGGCGTGACGCCGGCAACCGTGCGTGACGTGACGCGCGCCACCAGGTGCGCCGGAATGCCGTTCGGCGGGGCGGGGGATGACGAACGGTCGAGGGGCCGTGGCCGCCGGGGGGCGGCGCACGG
>NZ_JBIVVI010000870.1:0-3994 GCF_044757675.1 Kitasatospora sp. NPDC091257 | reverse complement strand
GGGGTGACGGGGGGGGGGGGGGGGGGTGTGGGTACGGGCGGGATGTCGCCCGGCAGCACGCCGTGGGCGCGCGAAGGGCCGCGACGGCGGGAGGCCCGAGTGGTGGGCCGTACAGGAGATCCGGGGCGCGCGGGCGCCCGGGGGTGCGTGACCGCGAGGGTCAGGCGAGCCCGCGGAGCATGAGGTTCCAGTAGAGGAACGGCAGCCCGCGCCGCTTGAGGTACCACATGTCGGTGCGCTCGCGGACGGTGTTGATCACCGGGATCGACGGGGCGGGCCGCCCGCTGTAGTCGAACTCGGCGAGCAGCATCTTGTTGCGGGCGGTGGTCAGCGGGCAGGAGGCGTATCCGTCGTACGCGGCCTCGGGCTCGCGGCCGTCGAGGGTGGCGAGGAGGTTCTCGACGAGCACCGGGGCCTGCTTGCGCACCGCGGCACCGGTCTTGGAGTTCGGGGAGGATCCGGCGTCACCGAGCGCCCACACGTCGGGGTAACGGACGTGCCGCATGGTGTACTTGTCGATCTCGACGTAGCCGGCCGGGTCGTCCGCGCCGGCGAGCGGGCCGCGCTTGATCCAGTCCGGGGCGCTCTGCGGCGGCACCAGGTGGGCGACGTCGTACGGCAGGGTCGTCCTGCCCCCGGTCCCCAGATCGGTGACGACCACCTCGCGGGCCTCCGGGCGCACCTCGGTGACCTCGCTCCCGTAGTGGACCTTGATGCCGTAGCGGCGCACCACGCCTTCGAGGACGCGGGCGAACTCCGGGACGCCGAAGATGGCGGTGCCGGGGATCACCAGGTGGACGTCGATCCTGCCGAGCACGCCCTGCCTGCGCCAGTGGTCGGCGGCCAGGTAGGCGATCTTCTGCGGGGCGCCGCCGCACTTGATGGCTCCCGCGGGCATGCTGAACACCGCGCTGCCGGAGCGGGTCCCGCGGATGAAGCGCCAGGTCGCGGGGGCGTGCTGCGGCAGGTAGTTGCTGGACAGTCCGTCCTGGCCGAGCCCGGCTTCCAGACCCGGTATCCGGTCCCAGTCCAGCTGGATGCCGGGGCAGACCACGAGGTGGTCGTAGGAGACCGTGCCGCCGTCGTCCAGCGCCACCTCCCGGGCCTCGGGGTCGACGGCGACCGCGGCGCGGCGTATCCACTGCACGCCCTTCGGCATGACGGACGCCTGGGGCCGGATGCTCTCCGCCAGCGGCGCCCGGCCTCCGCCGACCAGCGTCCACAGCGGCTGGTAGTAGTGATGACCGCTCGGATCGAGCACCGCGACGTCCCGCTGGCCGGCGCGGCGCAGCCGGGCCGCGACCGAGATCCCCGCGGTCCCGCCGCCGATGATCACGATCCGGTGATGCCTGGTTATCAAGTGGACCCTCCCTGGCGAAATGTACGGACATTAAGCTAGGTCGGACCCGCCGCAGACCGCAAGCCATTGTCCGGACATTTGCCTCCGGGGCACGGCGCCGCCCTGATCGACCGCCACGGGCGGCGTCCGGCCGATGTGCCGAACGGGACTTGCGCGGATTCCCCAGCACCCGGCAGAGCGTGATGACACGATGAACGGGCCATGGTCAGGCCCGACTTGGAGGTCGTCGTTGCCGGGTGACAAGCGGAGCGTCCAGGAGAGAGTCGTGCCCACCGCACGGATCACCCCCGGAGACTTCCCCACCAGCCCGCTCGCCCTGCGCTTCGCCGACCCCGCCGGACAGGCCACGGCCCGCGCCTTCGCCACCGGGCAGGCGGACGCCGCCACCGAAGCGGCCGGCCTGCTGGCCCGGATGTGGGAGACCGCCGCGGACCGGCCCGCCCGGGTCGCCGCGCTGGCCACCGTCCACGCGCGGCTGGTCGACTGGCGCTACCGCCTCGCCGTCACGATGGGCCCGCCTCCCGGCATCGCCGGCACCGCCTTCGACCCGGAGCGCTTCCGCACCCCGATCCGGGAGGGCGACACCAACTACGACCGCCTCGGCGAGGTCGGCCGTCTGCGCGAGGGCGCCCGATGGGACCGGACCACCCGCACCTACACCGGCGGCCGCGCGACCCCGGCCTGGGACGCCATGCTCCGCTACGGCCGTCTCGCCGAGCGGCGCTTCGCCGCCGAGGGCGTCACGGGCGACATCCTCCAGAACCGGGTGCTCCTGCCGGACGGACGGCGGATCGCCGGCAACCGCCTCCTGCGGGGCGACGCCGCCCGCCGCACCGACGCCGAACTCGTCGCCCGGTACGCGGCCCGCGGCCTCGACACCTCCTGGATCGAGAGCGGCGGCACGCCGATCTACACCGCCACCCCCGCGCCCCGGGACGGCGCCGTCCTGCACGCCGCCGCCCTGGACCTCCTGGCCCGCCCCCGCCTCACCACCGAGGACTACCTGCTGGCCCGCTACCTGCTCTTCCAGGCCCCGCGGACCAAGAAGGGGAGCGACGCCGTGACCAGGACGTTCATCGTCGCGGTCGGCGCCGTCGCCCTCCCCGGCACCGCGCCCGCCCTGCCCGAGGACATCGACCTGCGCAGCTACGTCCTCGGCCGGCCCCGCGTCCGCCCGTAGCCGGGCAGCGCCCGCACGGCTCACCCGACGGTCCCCGGTCGGCCCCCGCCCGAACTCGCCCCCGGGCCCGATCTGCCTCCGGGCCCCAGGATAATGATCTTGTTTGTCGGGCGGGGCCGAGCGAGGACGGGCGGCATGCGGATCAAGGTTCTGGGGCCTCTTCAGGTCGTACGAGGAGAGGACGGGCGCACCGTCGAGGTCGGCGGGGCGCGACTGCGGCTGCTGCTGGTCCGACTGGCCCTCGATCCCGGGCGGGTGGTCACCCGCGAGCGGCTGGTCGACGACCTCTGGGGGGACACGCCACCGGACGAGCCCGCCGGCGCCGTGCAGTCCCTGGTCTCCCGGCTCCGCCGGGCGCTGGGGGCGGACCGGACGGTGATCGGCTCGCATCCCGCCGGGTACCTGCTCGACCTGCCCCGGGCGAGCGTGGACGCCTGGGACTTCGAGCAGCGCGTGACGGCCGGGCGGGCGGCGCTGGCAGCGGGCGGGTTCGCCGAGGCGGCCACCGTGCTGGGCGAGGCGGTGAAGCTGTGGCGCGGGGCGCCGTTCACGGACGCCGAGGGCGCCGGATTCGCCGCCGCACCGGCGGCCCGGCTGGCCGAACTGCGGCTGTCGGCGGCCGAGGACCACGCGGACGCAGTCCTCGCGCTCGGCGCGGCCGACCGGGTACCGGGGCTGGTCGCGGAGCTCACCGAACTCTGCGCGGCCCACCCGCTGCGCGAGCGGGCCGCAGCCCGTCTGATGCGCGCGCTGGAGACGAACGGGCAGCAGGCCGCGGCGCTGGAGGTGTTCGAGCGCACCCGGCGGGCGCTGGCCGGCGAACTGGGCGCCGACCCGTCCGCCGAACTGCGGGACGTCCACCTGCGGGTGCTGTCCGGCGCCGAGCCGCCGAGGTCAGGACCTGCCCCCGCGCCCGTGGGCAGCCCGGCCGGACGCGCCGCGCTGCCCACCTGGCTGACCGGCCTGGTCGGCCGCGACGACGCGGTCACGGCGATCCGGGAGCGGCTCGGCCGGTCGCGCCTGGTGACGCTCACCGGGCCGGGCGGCGTCGGCAAGACCCGGCTGGCGGTCGCGGTCGCGGCCGCCACGCCCGCCGGAATCGACGTACGGCTGGCGGAACTGGCCGAGGTCAACGCCCCCGACGTCAACGCCCCCGCCGTCAGCACCCCCGACGCGGTGGCCCGGGCCGTCCTGACGGCGGTCCGTCCGCCGCAGGACTCCGGAGTGCCGGCGGACGGACTGCCCGTCGGCACCCCGGCCGGCGATCCGGTCGACCGCATCGTCCGCGCGTTGGAGGGCCGCGAGACCCTGCTCGTCCTGGACAACTGCGAACACGTGGTCGAGGCCGCGGCCCGGCTGGCCCACCGACTGCTGACCGCCGTGCCGGGCCTCACCGTGCTGGCCACCAGCCGGGAACCGCTCGGGCTGACCGGCGAGACCCTCTGGCCGGTACC
>NZ_JBIVVI010000869.1:0-4005 GCF_044757675.1 Kitasatospora sp. NPDC091257 | reverse complement strand
GTCAACGGCTACGGGCCCACCGAGGCCACCACCCTGGCCACCTGGCACCCGGTGGTCGACCTCCCCGAACACGCCGCGACCGTGCCGATCGGCCGACCGATGGCGAACATGCGCGCCTACGTGCTCGACGACCGGCTGCGCCCGATGCCGACCGGCATGGTCGGCGAGCTGTACCTCGCGGGGACGGGCGTGGCCCGCGGCTACCTCGGGCGGGCCGGCCTGACGGCGGAGCGCTTCACCGCCGACCCGTACGGGCCGTCCGGCAGCCGGATGTACCGCACCGGCGACCTCGCGTCGTGGCGGACCGACGGCACGCTGGACTTCGCCGGACGCGCCGACCACCAGGTCAAGCTGCGCGGCCTGCGGATCGAGCCCGGCGAGATCGAGGCCGTTCTGGCGGGCTGCCCGGGCGTCGCCCAGGCGGCCGTGGTCGCCCGCGAGGACCGGCCGGGTGACAAGCGCCTGGTCGCCTACCTGGTGCCCGCCCCCGAGGGCGCGCCCGAGGCGGCCGAGCTGTCCGGCCGGCTGCGCCGCGACCTGCCCGACTACATGGTGCCGGCGGCGTTCGTCACCCTGGACGCGCTGCCGCTGACCGCCAACGGCAAGCTCGACCGGGCCGCCCTGCCCGCCCCCGAGTACGGGGCCTCGGACGCCGGACGCGGACCCCGGACGCCGCAGGAGCAGCTGCTGTGCGGTCTCGTCGCCGAGGTCCTCGGCCGGGAGCAGGTGAGCATCGACGACAACTTCTTCGACCTGGGCGGGCACTCGCTGCTGGCCGCCCGCCTGGCCTCCCGCGTCCGCGAGACGCTCGGCCTGGAGTTGGGCCTGCGCATGCTGTTCGAGGCGCCGACCGTGGCCGGTCTCACCGAGCGCCTGGTCATGGACAATCCCGACGACGCGTTGGACGTGGTGCTGCCGCTGCGTTCGACCGGGACCGGCACACCGCTGTTCTGCGTCCACCCCGGCGGCGGCATCAGCTGGTCGTACAGCGGACTGCTGAACCACCTCGGCCCGCAGCACCCCGTCTACGCCATCCAGGCGCGCGGCCTCGGCCGGCCCGAACCCCTGCCGACGTCCTACGAGGAGATGGCGGCCGACTACGCCGACCAGATCCAGAAGATCCAGCCGGAGGGCCCGTACCTGCTCCTCGGCTGGTCCGCCGGCGGGCTGATCGCCCACGCGCTCGCCTGCGAGCTGCAGTCGCGCGGCGAACGGACCGCACTGCTGGCGATCCTCGACGCCTACCCGGTGAAGGACGTGCAGTTCGCGGAGGTGCCGGTGCCCACCGTGCGCGACGTGCTCGTCGGGGTGCTCGACGTCGACCCGGACGAGCTGGGCGACCAGGAGATCACCTACGCCGAGGTTGCCGAGGTCCTGAACCGGCGGGGCAGCGCACTGGCCGGCCTGAACGAGCGACAGATCGAGGTGATCGTCGAGATCATGATCAACAACGCCAAGCTGGCGGTCGACTTCGTCCCCGGCAGGTTCGGCGGAGACCTGCTGCTGTTCAACTCCACGATCGACCGGGTCGAGGACAACGCGGGGCCCGCAATCTGGCGCCCGTACGTCGCCGGCCGGATCGAATCCCACGAGATCACCACCCGGCACGACCGGATGACCCAAGCCGGCTCGCTCGCCCAGATCGGGCCGATCCTGGCCGCCAGGATCACCGAGGCGACCGGCGACACCGACGGCACCACCACCCTTTCCCACCAGGAGGACTGACCCATGACCAACCCCTTCGACGACCAGGACGGCACCTTCCTCGTGCTCGTCAACGACGAGAACCAGCACTCGCTCTGGCCCCGGTTCGCGGACGTCCCCGACGGCTGGACCGTCGCCCACGGCCCCGACACCAACGCCGCCTGCCTGGAGTACGTCGAGAAGTCCTGGACCGACATGCGGCCCAGGAGCCTCGCCGACGCCATGGACGCCCAGCGGTAACGCGGCCCGTAGTGAATCCGACCGACACCACGGACGAGGCCCGCCCCGCGGCGGGCCTCGCCCCGCCCCACGACTACGCCGCGGACCTGCTCACCCCCGAGGCCCGGCGGGACCCGTACCCGTTCTACGCCCGCATGCGGCGCGAGAGCCCCGTCCACCGCAGCGCCCAGGGCATCTGGTACCTCACCCGGTACGCCGACGTCGAGGCGGCCCTGAGCGACCTGCGGCTGTCCAACGACCGGGACCGGATGACCCGCGCCTACGGAGCGCTCGGCGGCGACCTCAAGGCCTTCAGCCGGCTCACCGACCGGCTCGGCCGGGTGATGACCAACACCGACCCGCCGGACCACGCCCGGCTGCGCAAGCTCGCCAACCGCGCGTTCACCGCCCGGCGCGTCGAAGCCCTGCGCGACGGCATCCAGCGCATCGTCGACCGGCTCATCGACGAGTCGATCGCGGCGGGGCCGGCCATGGACCTGATCGAGGCGGTCGCCGCCCCGCTGCCGATGTCCGTCGTCTGTGAGCTCTTCGGCATTCCGGACGAGGACCGCCCGCAGGTCAAGACCTGGTTCCGCCGCTTCGGCCGGCTGGGCGAGGACATCGACAAGTCCGAGGAGGCGATCGGGCAGTACGAGGAGTACCTGTCCGGGCTCATCCGGCAGCGCCGGCGCGAACCGGGCGACGACCTCATCAGCGCCCTGGTCGCCACCCAGGCGCAGGACGACCGGCTCACCGACTCCGAACTGCTGTCCACCTGCTTCGTCCTGATCACCGCCGGCGACGAGACCACCACCCACCTGCTCGGCAACGGCGTCCTCGCCCTGCTGCGCCACCCGGACCAACTGGCCCGGCTGCGCGCGGACCCGGGGCTGATCCGCGGCGCCGTCGAGGAACTGGCCCGCTACGACACGGTGACCCAGGCGATCGTCCGGGTCGTCGCGGAGGACCTGGAGATCGGCGGACGGACGCTGCGGGAGGGCGAGTTGGCGTACCTGTTCCTCGGTGCGACCAACCGCGATCCCGAGCGCTTCGAGGACCCCGACCGGCTCGACCTGACCCGCCCCGGCAACCGGCACCTGAGCTTCGGCCACGGACCGCACTTCTGCCTCGGCGGCCCACTGGCCAAGCTCCAGGCCGAGGTGGCGATCGGCACGCTGGTGCGCCGGCTGCCCGAGCTGCGGCTGGCCGACGAGACGGCGCTGGACTGGCGGCCCAACCCGCTGCAACGGCGGCTGAGCACCCTCCCGCTCACCTACTGACCATGAACGACGGCTACTGATCATGAACGACGACGAAGGAGAACCGACCATGGCCCGAGAGTTCGAGGTCCGCCGGGAACAGGACCTGCCCGCCACGCCCGAACAGGTCTGGGACGCGGTCGCCACCGGCGCCGGCAACCTCGGCTGGCTGTACCCGATGGAGGTCGAGCCGCGCGTGGGCGGAAAGGCCACCCGGGGCGACGCCACTGTCGTGGCCTGGGAGCCGCCGCGGCGCTTCGCCGTCCGCGCGACCCAGGACGGCGGGTTCTCCAACACGCTCAGCTACCACATCGAGCCGGCCGACGGCGGAACGAGCCACCTGCGGATGGGAATCCACTGGGTGCACACGGGCGTCGTCGACGAGGCCTGGAGGTGGGACGCCAAGTCGGACGCGGCCGAGAAGCACGTCGACTTCTACCAGCACGGCCTCGCCGAGTACCTGCGGCACTTCGCCGGCCGCCCCGCCGTCTACGTCAAGGCCCAGCGCCCCGAACCCACCTCCGACCCGGCCGACTTCGCCGCCCTGCGCCGACGCCTCGGCCTCGCCGAGGACGCGGCCGTCGGCGACCGGCTCACACTCCACGTCCCCGGCCCGGACGGCGGCCCGGAAGAGGTGGTCGTGGACTGGCTCAGCCCCGACTTCGTCGGCCTGCGCGGCCCGGACACGCTCTACCGCTTCTTCAACGGCAGCACCTGGGGCACGCCGATCTGGCTGGCTCACCACCTGTTCGCCGAGGACGCCGACGAGCAGCGGGCCACCGGGGCGTGGACCGCCTGGCTCAACGACACCCACGCCTAGGAC
>NZ_JBIVVI010000868.1:0-4005 GCF_044757675.1 Kitasatospora sp. NPDC091257 | reverse complement strand
CCCAACCGGCCACCCCGGAACCCGCCGGGACCGCCTCAGGCCTCGAAGGGACGGGCCGGCCAGGGCGAGTCCGCCGGGCGCAGCGCGTCCAGCCCGTCCGGGCCGGTGAGCGCGGCGTGCACCGCGAGGGTGCCGGTGACCAGGGTCGGGTTGTGCAGCTTCCCGGCCTGGATCAGCCGGATCAGTTCCGGCACCGGCACCCAGGCGACCTCGATCTCCTGCTCCTCGCCCTCGGCCGCGTAGCGCTCGCCCTCGGCCGGCGCCAGGTCGGTGGCCAGGAACATCCGCAGCGCCTCGTCGGTGCCGCCCGGGGAGGTGTAGTAGTCGGCGAGGATCCGCCAGGTGCCGGCCTTGCAGTACGCCTCCTCGTACAGCTCGCGCTGCGCGGCGCGCCACGGGTTCTCGCCGGGCACGTCGAGCAGGCCTGCCGGCAGCTCCCACAGCCGCTGGCGCACCGGGTGGCGGTACTGGCGCAGCACCAGCACCCGCTGCTCGTCGTCCAGGGCGAGCACCGAGACCGAGCCGGGGTGGGTCTGGTAGTCGCGGCGCGCCCAGCTGCCGTCGGGCATCCGGACCTCCTCGCTGCGCACCCCGGTGACCTTGCCCCGGAACGGCGTTCCGCTCTCCCGGACCTCCCACTCCTCGGCCACGTCGAAGATCCCCTGGCGGCCCTGCTCGTCCATCGCTCTCCCCTTTTCGTCAGTACGACACAATCTAACGCCGAACGGCGGCCCCGCGGGAATCGCGGGGCCGCCGTCCTGTGAACGAGCGCTGTCGACGACCGCGGCCGACGACAGCCGACCGCAACGACCGGGGACTACTCGGAGGCCGCGGTCTTGATCTCGATGGCCGCCTTGACCAGGCCCGCGAACAGCGGGTGCGGGCGGGTCGGGCGGGACTTCAGCTCCGGGTGGGCCTGGGTGGCCACCAGGTAGGGGTGCACCTCACGCGGGTACTCGACGTACTCGACCAGGTCGCCCTTGGGCGAGAGGCCGGAGAACACCAGGCCGGTCTTCTCCAGGTCCGCGCGGTAGGAGTTGTTGACCTCGTAGCGGTGGCGGTGGCGCTCCTCGACGTACTGCTCGCCGGCGTAGACCTCGCGGACGATCGAGCCCTCGGCGAGCTTGGCCGGGTACAGGCCCAGGCGCATGGTGCCGCCCAGGTCACCCTTGCCGTCGACGATGGCCAGCTGCTCGGCCATCGTGGAGATGACCGGGTGCTTGGCGGCGGCGTCGAACTCGGTGGAGTTGGCCTCCGGCAGGCCGGCCAGGTTGCGGGCCGCCTCGATGACCACGCACTGCAGGCCCAGGCACAGGCCCAGCAGCGGGACCTTGTTCTCGCGGGCGAAGGTGATCGCGCCGACCTTGCCGTTGACGCCGCGGTCGCCGAAGCCGCCGGGGATGCAGATCGCGTCGACGTCGCCGAGCTGCGCCCGGGCGCCCTCGGGGGTCTCGCAGTCGTCCGAGGTGACCCACTTGATCTCGACCCGGGCGTTGTTGGCGAAACCGCCGGCGCGCAGCGCCTCGGTCACCGACAGGTACGCGTCCGGCAGGTCGATGTACTTGCCGACCAGGGCGACCTTGACGATGTGCTGCGGCTCGTGGACGCGGCGCAGCAGGTCGTCCCAGGTGGTCCAGTCCACGTCGCGGAACGGCAGGTCCAGGCGGCGCACCACGTAGGCGTCCAGGCCCTCGCCGTGCAGCACCTTGGGGATGTCGTAGATCGACTTGGCGTCGATGGCCGCGACCACGGCCTCCTCGTCCACGTCGCACATCAGCGAGATCTTGCGCTTGATCGCCTGCGGGACCTCGCGGTCGGCGCGCAGCACGATCGCGTCGGGCTGGATGCCGATGTTGCGCAGCGCGGCGACGGAGTGCTGGGTGGGCTTGGTCTTCAGCTCGCCCGAGGGGCCGATGTACGGCAGCAGGGAGACGTGCACGAAGAACACGTTGTCCCGGCCGACCTCGTGGCGGACCTGGCGGACGGCCTCCAGGAACGGCAGCGACTCGATGTCGCCGACGGTGCCGCCGACCTCGGTGATCACCACGTCGACGTCCTCGGTCGCCATCCGGCGGATCCGGGACTTGATCTCGTTGGTGATGTGCGGGATGACCTGGACGGTGTCGCCCAGGTACTCGCCGCGGCGCTCCTTGGCGATGACGGTCGAGTACACCTGGCCGGTGGTGACGTTCGCCGAGCCGTGCAGGTTGGTGTCCAGGAACCGCTCGTAGTGGCCGATGTCCAGGTCGGTCTCGGCGCCGTCGTCGGTGACGAACACCTCACCGTGCTGGAACGGGTTCATCGTGCCCGGGTCCACGTTGAGGTACGGGTCGAGCTTCTGCATCGTCACGCGCAGGCCGCGGGCCTTGAGCAACGCGCCGAGGCTGGAGGCGGTGAGCCCCTTTCCGAGAGAAGAGGCGACACCCCCGGTGACGAAGAGGTGCTTGGTCGTCACGGCGCGGCCGTTCGCTGCCTTGCCGGAATGGGGCTGTGCCAAGAGGGGGCTCCCGTGGGTCGCGTGTCGAAGCAGACGTGGGCGGGAGGCTCGGGGTTCGCCGGGCGACGGAGGCCGGCTCGGTGCGCGGCGCTCGTTGGGTCGTCGGTTCGGCTGGTCCGGGGCGTTTGATCCCGCCGGTCCACGGGATACCAGGGTATCAGCGACCGGACCCGGACGCCGTTCCGGGCCGCGCGCGCCGCATCGGGGGCGCGCGCGGGGCGCACCACCGGCGCATCACGCGCCACATATTTCACACCGGTCGCACAACCCGCCGGACCGGGCCAGAGCGCGGTATCCGTCCGGACCATCACGGCTCATCCGGCCGGACCAGCCGGAGGTGATCCTTCCGGACCATCCTGCGCCGCGCCCTCGCGATGCACGGCATTTCCGCCGAATTGCGGCGCCACACCGGGCTGCGCCCGCGTGCTTCGCCCCTTTCGTCCGTCGTAAGCTGCTCGGACGCATCGCCGACAGCACGAGCACGCGGAGGGCGTGGGAGGGTCAGGACACTCCCGGTCCCCGATGCGCGACCGGACCTCCCCGTATTCCAGCCCATCCCCACCCACTCCAGGGGCTCGACCGAGCCCCGCGGACACTCCAGCAAGGCCTGCCACCACCCCCGGCAGGCCGGACGTCCCGGGGTGGACCTCCGGCCCCGCAGACCGCTCGCTCCCTCCGCTCGCCGATGCCCTGACCACATTGCGAACTGGAGATCCACGTGGCCGGCCGTATCGAGGACTACGCACTCATCGGGGACATGCAGACCGCTGCCCTGGTCAGCAGGGACGGGGCGGTGGACTGGCTCTGCCTTCCCCGCTTCGACTCGCCGGCCGTGTTCGCCGGCCTGCTCGGCACCGATGAACACGGCTTCTGGCGGATCGGCCCGGCCGAGGCCGTCCTGACCGAGGTCCCCGTGCCGGCCGCCGCCACGCCCCCCGCCGACGCGGGCCGGGCCCGCATCGCCGACACCGCCGACCTGCGGGTGCCCCCGCCCACCGCCGCCGCCCCCGCCGTGCCCGCCGACCGCCGCCGCTACCGGGGCGACTCGCTGGTCCTGGAGCAGGAGTGGGACACCGACGGCGGCACCGTCCGGGTGATCGACTTCATGCCGCCGCGCCCGCTGGCCGGCAAGGACGCCGTCCCCCAGGTGATCCGGATCGTCGAGGGCGTCACGGGCACCGTGCGGATGCGCTCGGCCGTGCGGATGCGTTTCTCCTACGGCCGCATCGTGCCCTGGGTGCACCGCGTCGAACAGGCCGACGGCGGCCACCGCACCGTCGCCGTCGCCGGCCCCGACTCGGTCTGGCTGGACGGCGAGGCCGAGACCTACGGCCGCGACCTCACCACCTACGCCGACTTCACCGTCACCGCCGGCGAGCGGATCGCCTTCGCCCTCACCTGGCAGGCCTCCCACCTCGACCCGCCCAGGCCCCCGGACGCCGAGGGGATGCTCGACGCCACCGCCGACTTCTGGCACGAGTGGGCCGACCAGTGCACCTACCAGG
The DNA here is from genome assembly GCF_044757675.1 of Kitasatospora sp. NPDC091257. Lineage (NCBI taxonomy): Bacteria > Bacillati > Actinomycetota > Actinomycetes > Kitasatosporales > Streptomycetaceae > Kitasatospora > Kitasatospora sp. NPDC091257. Next base: position 3 of record NZ_JBIVVI010000868.1, on the reverse strand, counting down.
GCC
>NZ_JBIVVI010000867.1:0-4021 GCF_044757675.1 Kitasatospora sp. NPDC091257 | reverse complement strand
GGGTGACACCGATCTCCCGGGCGATCTGCGCCGTGGTGTCGCCCCGGGCCGCCGCGGCCAGGATCCGGGCCTCGACCGGGCTGACCTCGACCTGCGGGCCGGGAGCCGGGGCGACGGCCGCCGGCTGCGCCGCCCGCAGCGACAGCAGCAGGCTCGGGGTCTGCTCCGGGCTGTCGCCGACCAGGTCGACGGTCATCTCGCCGTGCCGCTCGCTGCCGTCGGCGGCCGTCCAGGAGACCCGCGCCGGGTACTGCGAGCGGCGGTGCAGCCGGACGGCCTCGGTGAGCGCCTCAAGGGTGCCGGTGTCCCGCAGGGTGAAGAACTCCAGGATCCTACGGTTGTGCAACTGACCTGGCAAGCGGCCGAATTCGACCGCCATGGCGCGGTTGACGATCAGGATGCGCCCGCCGAACTCGCACACCGCGATCGGCAGCGGCACGTGGTCCAGCAACCGCAGCGCCCGGTTGCGCCAGATCACCGCCGCTTCCCGCGGGCTGTCCGGTACCGGGCCGCAGCCCTCGGTCGTCCGCATCCGTGATTCTCCTTCCCCGGGGCCGACGCTGACGGTCCGTAGCAAGCCCGTGACCGACCCGGGCACTACACAATCATGTAGTGACCGCGGCCCGCACCCCCTCCCGGTGGGCGCACAGTGGTGGGAGACGAATGTTTCCTGCCGTGGGAGGGGCACACCGATGACCGAGACCGTGGAGCGCACGACCGAGGACGGGCGGGCGGCCGGGGGCGAGAGCCGGGCCGTCCCGCTGGTGGACATCTCGGCGATGCCGCCGGCCGCCGCCCCGGTGCTGCGCATCATGGAGCTTGCCAGAGAGCACGGCCCGGCCTTCGTCCAGCGACTGCACGGCCGGGACACCCTGGTCGTCAGCGGCCTGGAGCTGGTCACCGAGCTGGCCGACGAGACCCGGTTCACCAAGTCGATCGGCCTGGCCCTGGAGAACGTCCGGCAGTTCACCGGAGACGGCCTGTTCACCGCCTACAACGAGGAGCCCAACTGGGCCCGGGCGCACGACATCCTGATGCCCGCCTTCGCGCTCGGCTCGATGCGCACCTACCACCCGGTGATGCTGCGGGTGGCCCGCCGGCTGGTCGACTCCTGGGACCGCCGGGAGGCCGCCGGACAGCCGGTGGACGTGCCCGGCGACATGACCCGGATGACCCTGGACACCATCGGCCTGGCCGGGTTCGGCTTCGACTTCGGTTCCTTCGAGCGGGACGAGCCGCACCCCTTCGTCGAGGCGATGGTGCGCTGCCTGGAATGGGCGATGACCAGCCTCACCCGCGACCCGGAGGCGGACCACCGCGAGCGCGACGCGGCCTTCCGCGCCGACTCCGACTACCTGGCCGCCGTGGTGGACGAGGTGATCGCCGCCCGCGCCGAGGAGGACGTCCAGGGCCCGGCCGAGGACCTGCTCGGTCTGATGCTCGGCGCCGTTCGCCCCGCGGACGGCACCCGGCTGGACGCCGAGAACATCCGCAACCAGGTGATCACCTTCCTGATCGCCGGCCACGAGACCACCTCCGGCGCGCTCTCCTTCGCGCTGTACTACCTGGCCAAGCACCCGACCGCGCTGCGCCAGGTGCAGCGGGAGGTGGACGAACTCTGGGGCGACCAGGCCGATCCCGAGCCCTCCTACGAGGACGTCGGACGGCTGCGCCACACCCGCCAGGTGCTCAACGAGGCGCTGCGACTGTGGCCGACGGCGCCCGCGTTCAGCCGGGAGGCGCGCGCGGACACCCTGCTCGGCGGACGCATCCCGCTGCGCGCCGGGGAGACCGTCCTCGTCAGCACGCCGCTGCTGCACCGCGACCCGGCGTGGGGCGACAACCCGGAGCTGTTCGACCCGTCCCGGTTCGACCCGGAGCGCGAGGAGAGCCGCTCCCCGCACGCCTTCAAGCCCTTCGGCACCGGCGAACGCGCCTGCATCGGACGGCAGTTCGCGCTGCACGAGGCCGTCATGCTGCTCGGCATGCTGGTGCACCGCTACCGGCTGATCGACCACGCCGACTACCGGCTGACCCTCAAGCAGACGCTCACCATCAAGCCCGACGGGTTCACCCTCGGCCTCGCCCGGCGCACGCCCGCCCCGGCCTTCGACGCCTCCCCCGCGGACTCCCTCGCCGCCACCGCGCCGACGGCGGTCGACCGGCAGGCCGGACCGGCCGCCGGGCGTCCCGGACGGGTCCGGCGGGGCACCGGGCTGCTGCTCCTGCACGGCTCCAACTACGGTGCCTGCCGGGAGTTCACCCGGCAGCTCGCGGAGGCCGCCGCCGACCTCGGCTGCGAGACCGCGACCGCCCCGCTGGACGCGTACGCGGACGGCCTGCCCACCGACCGGCCGGTGGTGATCACCGCCGCCTCGTACAACGGGCAGCCGACCGACGACGCGGCCCTGTTCGTCCGCGGGCTCCAGGAGTCCCGGGAGGGCGGCGGGGCCGAGGGCGTCGAGTACGCGGTGCTCGGCATCGGCGACCGTACCTACGCCGCGACCTACCAGCGCGTCCCGGCGCTGATCGACGACCGGCTCGCCGAGCTCGGCGGCACCCGGCTGCTGGCCCGCGCCGAGGCCGACGCCTCCGGCGACCTGGAGGGCACCGTGCGGCAGTTCGCCGGGGCGCTGCGCGAGGCCCTGCTGGCGCGCTACGGGGACGCCGACGCCCCCGCCGGGATGCCGCCGGTGGCCGCGTACACGGTGACCGAGGTGACCGGCGGCCCGTTGGCCGCGCTCGCCGCCCGGCACGACACGGTGGAGCTGACCGTCACCGCCGTCGGCAGCCTGACCGACCCGGCCTACCACCGGGTCAAGCGGCTGGTCCGGCTGGCCCTGCCGGAGGGCACCGGCTACCGGACCGCCGACCACCTCACCGTGCTCCCGGCCAACGACCCGGTGCTGGTCGAGCGCGCCGCCAAGCTGTTCGGCGCCGACCCGGACACGGTGCTGAACATCGTGGCGCACCGGCGCACCGCACCCGCCGTCGACCGCCCGCTGACCGTCCGCGAGCTGCTCACCCGTCACGTCGAGCTGCAGGACCGCCCGAACGCCGAGCAGCGCGCCGCGCTGGCGGCGCTCAACCCCTGCCCGCCCGAACAGGCCGCCCTGCGGGCCCTGCCCGCCGACGACCCGCGCACCCTGCTGGACCTGATCGAGGACCACCCGGCGCTGCGGGAGCGGCTGAGCTGGCCGGTGCTGCTGGAACTGCTGCCGCCGATCCGGCCGCGGCACTACTCGATCTCCTCCTCGCCCACCGGCGACCCCGGCCAGGTGGAGCTGATGGTCTCGGTGCTCAGCGCCCCGGCCCGCTCGGGCCGGGGGACCTTCCGGGGCGCCGGATCCGGCTACCTCGACCGGGTCGCCGTCGGCGACACCGTGCTGGCCCGGGTCCAGCCCTGCCGGGAGGCGTTCCGGATCGGCCACCGCACCCCGGTGGTCATGATCGCGGCCGGCACCGGCCTGGCACCCTTCCGGGGCGCCGTCGCCGACCGCCGGGCGCTGCTCGCGCGGGGCGCCGCCCTCGCCCCGGCGCTGCTGTACTTCGGCTGCGACGACGAGGCGGCGGACTACCTGCACCGCGGCGAGCTGGAGGCCGCCGAGCGGGCCGGCGCGGTCTCGCTGCGGCCCGCCTTCAGCGAGCGGCCCCACCAGGGGCGGCGCTACGTGCAGGACCGGATCGCCGCCGAGGCGGCCGAGGTCTGGGAGCTGCTGGATTCCGGCGCCGAGGTGTACGTGTGCGGCGACGGGGCCCGGATGGCGCCGGGCGTCCGGGCGGCCTTCCGGGCGCTGTACCGGGAGCGCACCCCGGGCGCCGACGAGCAGCGGGCGCAGGCCTGGCTGCAGGGGCTGATCGAGGCCGGCCGGTACGTCGAGGACGTGTACGCGGGCTGACCCTCCCGCGCCGGGGACGGCCGGGGGGGGGGGGGCCCCCCCGGGCCCGGGGCCCCCCCCCCCGGGGGCCCGCGGCGGGGCCGCGACCAAGCCCGGATCGACGCCCGCAAAAACGAAACAAC
>NZ_JBIVVI010000866.1:0-4031 GCF_044757675.1 Kitasatospora sp. NPDC091257 | reverse complement strand
CCCCCGGCAGCCGGTCACCAGGCCGCCCACCCGCCGTCAGCCGCGGGCCGGCGGCCGTTCGCGTTCCGGCGGGGACTGCTGCGGCGGGCGGCCCAGGTCCCAGGCCAGGTCGTAGCGGCCGAAGAGGTCGGCGCGGATCAGAGCCAGCGGGCTCTCGGCGCCCGGCAGCAGCACCCCGATGCAGCCGCCCATCAGTGCGCTGCGCAGCACCGCGTGCTCGGCGACCGGGTCGGGCGCGCCCCAGTCCCGCAGCAGCCCCTGGAGGATGGCGCCGAGCTGCTGCTGCTCCGGGTCCTGGACGAAGGCGCCGTTGTCCGGGTCGAGGATCAGCGCCAGGTGCGAGCGCATCACCCGGGGGTGGTCCATCGCCAGGCCGAGCACGGTGTCGATCGCCCCGGCCAGCCGTGCGTCGGGGGAGGACCCGGGGGCCAGCTCCGCCAGCGTGGCGGCCAGTGACTGGTGCATCATCCGGTGCGTCGCGGACTGCATGAGCAGCCGTTTGCCGTCGAAGTAGTACGAGAGCAGGCCGCGGGCGAGACCGGCCCGCTCGGCGATGTCCGTGAGCGTGGTGCCCGCGTAACCGCACTGGTCAACCAGCTCGACGGTGGCCCGCATGATCCGCCGGCGGGAGCGTTGCCGCATCTCCTCATTGACCGAATCCCCGCGAGGTGCCATCGTGTCTGCTCCGAACGTTCGTTGGCTCCGGGCCAATATACTTGTGGAGCCGACAGCCGCACCGGGATACCGTGCCCCGGCGGGCACTGCCCGGGCGGCCGCCACGAAGACGGCCGGCTCCACCGACACGGGGGTTTGGTGGAGCCGGCGCCATGGCCCGACGGCGCGGAGGCCGGTCGCGGGCGGGGTCCGGGGATCAGCGCCCGGCCAGGACGTCGGCCCGGGCCGCGGTCGACCCGACCGGCGGCTCGTCACGATCCGGCACGGGTGCGGGAACCGCCTTGCGACGCCGGTCCACCAGGGCGCCCGCCGTCGCGACCACCAGGCCGACCACCGCGACCACCGTGACGAACAGCAACGCCGGCCGGTAGCCGTCCAGCTGGGCCTGCGGGCTGTCGCCGCCCGCGCTGCCGGCCGTGATCATCGCGGTCGACCCGGCGAGGACCACCGCGGTGCCGACCTGGATCGCGGTGTTCACCAGACCCGAGGCCAGTCCCTGCTCCTCGTCGCCCACGCCGTCGGTGGCGGCGATGTTCACCGAGGGGAAGGCGAACGCGAAGCCCACGCCGAGCAGCAGCATCGAGGGCAGCACCAGGCCCGGGTACGAGCTGTGCTCGTCCAGCCGCAGGAACAGGGCGAAGGCGGCGACCAGTGAGGCCAGGCCGATCGGCAGCAGCCGCCCGGTGCCGAAGCGGTCCACGATCGGGCCCATGAACGGCGCCGAGAGCGCGATGAGGGCCGCGGCGGGCAGCAGTCCGAGCGCCATCTCCAGGGCCGACCAGCCGAGCAGGTGCTGGAGGTAGAGGGTGACCACGAACTGGAACCCGCCGTACGCGCCGGTCATCGCGAAGGCGACCACGTTGGCCCGGGCGACCGAGCCGTTGCGGAAGATGCCGAGCCGCACCAGCGGGTGCGCGGCGCGGCTCTCCACCCGCAGGAAGGCGGCGGCCAGCACGGCGACGACCAGCAGCGAGCCAAGGGTGCGCGGGCTCAGCCAGCCGGCGCCCTGGGCCTCGGTCACGGTGAAGACCAGCAGCAGGACGGTCGCCGTGCCGGTGATCGCGCCGAGGACGTCGTAGCCGCCCTGGGCGCGCTCCTCGACCGGGCGGGGGAGCAGCCGGACGGCGAAGAGCAGGGCGAGCAGCGCGACCGGGACGGGCATCAGGAAGGTCCAGCGCCAGCCGACCGAGGTGAGCAGGCCGCTGAGCACCAGGCCGAGCGAGAAGCCGCTGGCGCCGCAGGTGGTGTATATCGACAGCGCGCGGTTGCGGGCGGGGCCCTCCGCGAAGGTCGTGGTGATGATCGACAGGCCGGCCGGGGCGGTGAAGGCGGCGCTGACGCCCTTGAGGAAGCGGGCCGCGATCAGCAGGCCGCCGTCGTCGACCAGGCCGCCGACCAGCGATGCGGCGGCGAAGACGCCCAGGGCGACCAGGAACACCCGGCGGCGGCCGAGCAGGTCGGCGGCGCGCCCGCCGAGCAGCAGCAGGCCGCCGTAGCCGAGTACGTAGCCGGAGACCACCCACTGCAGGGTGGAGGTGGACAGGTGCAGGTCGGAGCCGATGGACGGAAGGGCGACGCCCACCATGGAGACGTCCAGGGCGTCCAGGAACATGGCGGCGCAGAGCACGATCAGGGTGCCCCAGAGGCGGGGAGTCCAGTGCGGCCCGCTGGTTGACGGGGCGTCGGGTGACGTGACGGTCGCGGTGGTCATGGGGAGGACAGTACATGCACATGCATTCAATGCAAATGAATTAAATGTGAACGCATTAATTGTCGATGCACGTGCTAGGGTGGCGGCGTGGCTGAACTCGACTCCCCGGCGGAGGCCGGTCTCGTCGCGCAGTGGCGCGAACTGCTGGCCCGGCATGCCGCCGCGGCCTGCGCCCTCGACCGCGAACTGGGCGACCGGTACGGGCTGGGCATGAGCGAGTTCGAGGTGCTGGAGCGTCTCGTCGAGAACTGCGGGGGCGGTGGGGGCCAGGCGGTGCGGGTGAGCGAGCTGGCCCACACCGTCCATCTGAGCCAGAGCGCGCTCTCGCGGCTGATCGCCCGCCTGGAGAAGGCCGGACTGGTCACCCGGGCGATGTGCGAGAGCGACCGCCGGGGCGTCCAGCTCACCCTCACCGAGGCCGGCCGGGAACGCTACGAGCAGGCCAGGCCGCTTCACCGCCGGGTGCTGGAGCAGGCCCTCGGCGACGGTCCCGGCCCGGTCGGCGGATCAGCCTCCGGCTGACGTCGCGTCAGAACCGCCGCACCGGTGCTTTGTCGACCTCACAGCAGGGAGTGCAGCCCCGGTGCCGCGGCCAGCAGCACGACCACGGCGGGCGCGGCGAGCGCCGCGACGGTGAGTCGCAGCCGGTGCGGGACGGAGAGCCGCGGACGGCCCGCGAGCAGTCGGTCCACCCGCTTCGGGGACTGTGCCAGGCCGGGCGGGCAGGAGCCGAACACCCCACGGTCCAGGTTGAGTTCGGCCAGCGCGAGGGCGGTGGTGTGCCGACCGTGCCGACGGGCGGCCCGGTCGTCGGCGGCCAGTTCGACCAGCTCCGCCACCTGGTTCCGGAAGGCGCTGAACACGCCGACCCCGGGGAAGCCCGAGGCGAGCGCCTGGGCGAACTGCTGGAGCCAGTGGTGCCGGGCTCGGACGTGACCGCGCTCATGGCTCAGCACGGCGGCCAGCTCCCGGTCGGTCAGCTGCTGGAGGGCGCCGGTGGTGACCACCAGCCGGGAGTCCGGGCCGGGCAGCGACCAGGCCTCCGGACGGACGTTCTCCAGGACCACCAGCCGTTCCCGGCGGCTCCGGGCGGTCGCGATGGTGTCGGGCAACTCCGGTGCCCGGTTCGCCAGTTGGGCGTGCCGGCGATTTCGCACCGCCTTCGCCGTACGAACCTCCCGGGTCAGCGCCAGCACCGTCTGCACCCCGCCCGCGGCCAGCACCGCGGCGCACAGCCGGCCCCAGCCCTCGGCCTCCTGGAGGCCGTACGCCGCCTCCACGCCGTGCGGCGCGCCCGCGAACACCAGCGAGCGCAGCTCCGGCAGGGCGGCGGAGGCCGCCAGGAGGAGGCCCAGCGCGCAGCAGAGCAGAACGGCCACCACCAGGCACTGCCACACCAGCAGCGCCAGCACCGGTTCGCGCTCCGCCCAGCGGGCCCGGGCCAGCAGCCGGGGCACGAGGGTCGAGAGCAGCAGGCCGAGCAGCAGCAGGCCGATCAGGGCAGGCATCGATGGGCTCCCCGAGTACGCACGGAACGCGACAACGCGCTCCCTGCCAACCTATGCGCTGGCGACGCCCGGTGGAACGGCTTTCGACCGGCCAGTGACCAACGCCACGCTCGGACGGGGGCTTTGGCGTGGAGGGG
>NZ_JBIVVI010000865.1:0-4032 GCF_044757675.1 Kitasatospora sp. NPDC091257 | reverse complement strand
GACGCCGTCACCGGTGCCACCGTCAACGCGGGCGGGCGCCTGGTGGTCGAGGCCACCCGGGTCGGCGCCGACACCCAGCTGTCCCGGATGGCCAGGCTGGTCGAGGACGCGCAGAACGGCAAGGCCGCCGCCCAGCGCCTCGCCGACCGGATCTCCGCGGTCTTCGTGCCGATCGTGATCACCCTCGCGGTGGCCACCCTCGGCTACTGGCTGGGCACCGGCGAGGGCTGGACCGCCGCCTTCACGGCAGCGGTGGCCGTGCTGATCATCGCCTGCCCGTGCGCCCTCGGCCTGGCCACCCCGACCGCCCTGCTGGTCGGCACCGGTCGCGGCGCCCAGCTGGGCGTCCTGATCAAGGGCCCGGAGGTGCTGGAGTCCACCCGCAAGGTCGACACCATCGTCCTGGACAAGACCGGCACCGTCACCACCGGCCAGATGACCCTGCTCGCGGTGCACACCGCCGAGGGCGTGGACCGGGCCGAGGTGCTGCGCCTGGCCGGCGCCCTGGAGCACGCCTCCGAACACCCGATCGCCCGGGCGATCGCCACCGCCGCCGCCAAGGCCGGCGAACTGCCCGCGGTCGAGGGCTTCGAGAACGTCCCGGGCCTGGGCGTCCAGGGCGTGGTGGACGGCCACGCCGTGGTGGCCGGCCGGGAGGCCCTGCTGAACGCGTGGTCGCAGCACCTGCCCGAGACGCTGGCCGAAGCCAAGTCCGCCGCCGAGGCGGCCGGCCGCACCGCGATCGCGGTCGGCTGGGACGGCGAGGCGCGGGCCGTGCTGGAGGTCGCCGACGCGGTCAAGCCGACCAGCGCCGAGGCGATCGGCAAGCTGCGCGCACTGGGCCTGACCCCGGTGCTGCTGACCGGCGACAACCGGCTGGTCGCCGAGGCCGTGGCGGCCGAGGTCGGCATCGCGCCGGAGCACGTGATCGCCGAGGTCATGCCGCAGGACAAGGTCGACACCGTCAAGCGGCTGCAGGCCGAGGGCAGGGTCGTGGCGATGGTCGGCGACGGCGTCAACGACGCGGCCGCGCTCGCCCAGGCCGACCTGGGCCTGGCGATGGGCACCGGCACCGACGCCGCCATCGAGGCCGGCGACCTCACCCTGGTCCGCGGCGACCTGCTGGCCGCGGCGGACGCCATCCGGCTCTCCCGCAGGACCCTGGGCACCATCAAGAGCAACCTGTTCTGGGCCTTCGGCTACAACGTCGCCGCCCTTCCGCTGGCCGCGGCCGGGATGCTCAACCCGATGATCGCGGGGGCCGCGATGGCCTTCTCCTCGGTCTTCGTGGTCGGCAACAGCCTCCGGCTGCGCCGCTTCCGCTGACCGGCCGACTCCGCCTCCGCCTCGTCCGCGCTTCCGCGGGGACCCCGCGTCCGTCCGGGCGCCGAGGCGCCGGGGACCCGAGCCACCTCCCACCGCCGGGCCGAGGCCCCGGAACCCCGCAAAGGGTTCCGGGGCCTCGGCGTCGGTCCGGCCGGTCAGTCCTCCGGCAGCCCCACCGCCTGCCAGCGGTATGCCGCGTCCTCCTGCCACACCTGCAACTCGCCCTCCACCACCGCCGCCAGGCACAGCCTCCAGTCGTCGCCCATGGCCAGCGCGACCCGGGTGGCCGGACGCAGCGTGGGCCGCCACCAGCGCGGCCGACGGGAGGCGCCGCCGGCCGGCAGCCGCAGCCGTACGCCGCCCGCGCCGGCCAGTGCGACGGTCGGGCCGCCGCGGTGGCCCACCATGGCGATGCCGAGCGAGGGCTCGCCGTCGCCGATCTCGGTGCCCGCCCCGGCCGCGCCGAGGGTGTGCAACTGGACCGAGCCGTCCGCCCGCAGGGTGGCGGCCTGCGGTCCGGCGGAGGTGCGGGCCAGCGCCCCGGCGCGCAGCGGCCCGGCCGGGCCCACCGGGACGGGCGGCCGCGCGGCGCCGGGCCGCCAGCTCAGCACCCGCTCGCGGTGCTCGACCAGCAGCAGCCAGGCGCCGGGCCGCTCCTCCTCGGCGGCGAGCACCCGGTCGGCCGGGCAGCCGGGGTGTTCCTGCCCGGTCAGGGTGCGGCCGGGGGCCCAGCGGTAGGAGCGCAGCGCGCCGCCGGCCGCCGTCCAGACCGTCATCTCCCCGGTCGAACCGACCGCGCCCGCCAGGCCGTTGACCCCGCGGGCCGCCTCCCACCAGCCGGTCGCCGTACCGACCCACAGGGTGCCGCCGCGGTCCTCGGCGCAGACCACCAGCTCGCCCTGGGGTCCGGCCCAGCCGGCGCTCAACTCCCGTACGGCGGACAGGCCCTGGCCGGCCGGAAGGCGCCGGTCGCGGCTGCCCGGCCCGGCCAGCGCGGTGCCGTCGGCGCCGCCGGTGACCACCAGCGGCCCCCCGGCCGGGTCGGGCAGCACGGCCAGACCCGCGGTGCGGGCCACCGGCCGGTGGCCGCGCAGCAGTTCGCGGCCCCGGGCGGCCCACGGGCCGAGCGGGGAGGGGCGGCGGTCCGGCTCGCGGGCCAGCGGCTCGCAGGCCCAGCGCGCCAACTCCTCGCCGTAGCCCGCGGCCAGCAGCTCGGCGCGGGCCTGCTCGGCGGCCAGCCGGTGGTCCAGCCGGCCGTGGTCGGGCAGCAGCAGGGTGCGAGCGAGGGTGCCGACCGCGAACAGGTCCTTGGCGGTGGTCGGGAAGCCGCCCACCTGCTCGGCCTCCGGCGGGACGTGCCCGGGGGTGAACACCGCGACGGTCAGGGTGTGGTCCAGCGGAGCGAGGAAGGTCAGGTCGATCAGCTTGACCTGCCCCTGGCCGTCCACCAGGACGTTGGCGGGGGAGATGTCGCGGTGCACCCAGCGCTTGCGGTGCAGCTCGTCGACGATCCGGCAGAGCCGGGTCAGCACCTCCGCCACCGCCGACGGGCCGCCGCGCTGGCCGCGCGCCCAGGTGTGCAGCGGCGCGCCCTCGACCCAGGGCGAGATCTGGTAGCCCAGCAGCGCGCCGCCGGGCGGGGTTCCGGGCCGGTGCGGGGAGGGGCCGAGCAGGAAGCTGGGCACCACCAGGTCGGTGACGCCCAGCCGGTGCGCGTTGTGCGAGACGTCGTCCCAGCGGCCGAGCCAGCGCCGCACCTCGGTCGGGTCGCGCTCCAGCATGATCTTGGCGGCGACCAGTTCCTTGCGCCCGTTGTGTCCGGTGCGAACCGCCCGCCACACCTCGGCCTCACCGCCCCGGTGGTGGAACTCCAGGAGTTCGTACTGCTCCGGGTCGAACTCCGGCCCGAACCGGAGCCCGGGCACCCAACGCGACTCCGACACACGACCCCCGACGCTACTGACCGCTGTGGACGCGCTGTTGGCGCGCTGCTGTTGAGCCGCTGCCGTGCTGCCGTTCCGCCGGCGACGCGATGCCCAGGATAGTGCTCTTTCCTGTTCGTCCGTCCGATCGAGGGCCTATTCTGATGGCGCCCGGGCAACATCACGACACGAAGTCAACTCATGATCGCCCAAAGGCAGTTGATCATGCGATGGTCGGTGTCCGAACACAGGGGGACGGTGCATGGCACTGATAGCGGTGCTGCTGGTCGTGCTGGCGCTGGCCGGTGCGGCCGCCGTCGTCCTGGCCCGCCGCCGACGGACCCTGGACGCCGCGACGGTGACGAAGGCCCTGGCCGCGGCCGCCGAACGGCTCGCCGCCGGCCGGGCCGCCCAGGCCCGCCGCCGCTACGCCCGGCTGGCCCGCCGACTCGCCGACGCCCCCGAGGAACTGCGCCCGCAGCGCGGCCTCGCCCTGCTCGGCCAGGCCGACGCCACCGCCTCCACCGGCGACCAGCAGGCCACCCTCGCCCTGCACCGCGAGGCCTACCCGCTGCTCGCCGACCCGGCCCGGCAGCTGCCCCGGTGGAGCCTGCGCCGCCTCGCCGAGGAACGGATGCAGGCCCCCGACGGCGACCTCGGCCCGCTGCTCGCCTTCCTCCAGGCCACCACCGCGGGCGTCGCGGCCGTGGTGGTGCTCGGCGGGGTCGCGCTGCAGTCGCTCGGCGAGGTCGTCGCGCAGGCGGGCGGCTGGGCGCTCAGCTAC
>NZ_JBIVVI010000864.1:0-4043 GCF_044757675.1 Kitasatospora sp. NPDC091257 | reverse complement strand
GACCACGACGGCGACGGGGGCCATGAGGGCCACGAGGGCCACGGGGGAGTCCGGCCGACTCCGCCGGCCGATCACATCGTCGTCGACCGGCCCGACCTCACGCCCACGCCGATCACCCCGCTGTCCGACCTGCGCGCGGGGGACCACGTCCGGTTCGGCACCAAGGCCGCCAACCTCGGTGAACTCACCCACCTGCTGCAGCACGGCTCTCCCCGCTGGCTCGGCTTCTACCAGGTGCCCCGGCCGCCCCGGGCCGACCTGCTGCGCTACCTGGCCCGGCAACTCGGCCTCCCGGAGGACGCGGACGGGGCCGAGCTGAACGCCGCCGCGCAGCTCCTGGTGAAGGAGTACGCCGAGGTGCCGCGCGGGATCGTGCTGCCGTTCTCCCTCCAGCAGCGCTTCCTCGACTCCTCGGCGGAGCTCCGGGACGCCGTCGACCGGCTGGACTCCCTTCTCCAGGAGGGAACTTCACCCCAGGAGGGGACTTCGCGCCAGGGCGGGACGTCACCCCGGGAGGGGACTTCGCGCCGGACGTCGCTCCACGCGGAGACGTCGCGGATCGAGGAACTCTGCCTCGACGTGCAGCGGCTGATCCGCGGCACCCCGCTGCCCGACCCGATCCGCGCCGAGGTCGACCGGGCGATCGACCGCCACCTGTACGGCGCCACCGTCCAGGTCGTCCGCAGCTCTTCCAACGCCGAGGACCTGTCCGGCTTCTCCGCCGCCGGACTCTACGAATCGGTGGCGCACGTCAGCGGCACGGGCGCGGTCCTCGACGCCGTCCGGGAGGTCTGGGCCTCGCTGTTCTCGCCGCGCGCGGTGCTGCTGCGGCGCCAGGCGGGCATCGCCCTGGACCACTGCCGGATGGGCGTGGTCGTCCAGGAGCAGGTCGGATCCACCGTCGGCGGCGTCCTGGTCACCTGCAACCCGCTCAGCCCGCAGGACTTCCGCGACGTCTACCTCAACATCTCGCCGCGCTCGGTGGCCGACGTGGTGACCGGTCGGGGCGCCCCGCTCCAGTACCTGTGCAACACCATGGAGGGCGGAAGCCGGACGGTCTCGCTGGGCACCGCCGCCACCGACCTGGATGCCGCGACCAAGGACCTCGTGCGCCGACTGGCCCTGATCAGCAGGCTGTTGCAGTCGCACTTCTCGCCCGACGAGACGTACGGGGCCCCGGTCGACATCGAGTGGGCGATCGAGGGCGACCGGGTCAGCCTGCTGCAGCTGCGCCCCTTCCGCACCGCCGGCTGACGCTGCCGGAGCGCCGCACCGCGCCGCACCGGCCAAGGCCCGGCGTGCCGCGGCCCGGCGTGTCATGAGCCGACGCGCCGCGGGCCGACCTGCCGCGGGCCGGTGCGGCGTGGCTCCGGCACGCCCGCCAACGATTGAACTTCCTTCAGGAGTAAGTACGTTGAACAAGATCCTGTACGTCTACGTCAAGGGCGGCGCCCCGCTGGAGTACGCCTTCCCGCGGATCGCCGCCTGCGGCGAGCTGCACGTCCTCGCACTCGCGCCGCTGCCCACGTCCGGGGAGGACGTGTGGCGGCCCAGCTGTACCAGCATCGAGCTGGTGCCCGAGGCGCCGCGCGGCGACGAACTGGTCGAGCTGATCGTGGAGTACGCGAAGGCCATCGGAGCCGACGCGCTGCTGACCCTCTCGGAGTTCGCGGTCCTGGCCGTCGCGCACGCCGCGAGCCGGCTCCACCTGGCCGGTCCGGGGGAGGGGATCGTCCGTGCCAGGGACAAGCGGCTGATGCGGGAGGCCTGGGCCGCCGCCGGGGTGCCGATACCCGCGTTCCGCCGGGTCGACAGCCTCGGGGACCTGACCTCCGCACTGGCCGAACTCGAAGCCCCGCTGCTGCTCAAGCCGGCCTGGGGTGCCGGGTCGGTCGCCCAGATCGTGCTGGACTCGGTCGAGGAGGCCGCCCCGGCATGGGCCGGGATCGAGAGCGGACTGCGGGCGGGCAGCCAGGTCGGCATGAACGAGCTGTACGCCGAGGACACCGACCGGGACCGCCTGGTCGAGACGATCGCCCAGGGCTCCACCGAGGGCTGGTACCAGGAGCCCGGCTACGGCGACTACGTGAGCGTGGAGGGGATCGTCGCGGACGGCGTCTACCGTCCGCTGGCCATGACCGCCAAGCTGCCGACCGTGCCGTCCTTCGTCGAGGTGGCCAGCACCTCGCCCTCCGTCCTGCCGGTGCCGCTGCAACGCCGGATCGAGGAGGTGTCGCGGCAGGCCGTCGACGCGCTCGGGCTGGAGAACTGCGGCACCCACACCGAGCTGAAGCTGATGAAGGACGGCGAGCTGGTGGTCATCGAGACCGCGGCCAGGTTCGGCGGCCTGCTGACGACCAGGCAGGTCCACGAGGTCTTCGGGCTCGACCCGATCGGCATGCTGGTCCGGCAGCTGCTCGGCGAGCGGGTGGACTACCCGGCGGCCATGCTCACCGACGGGGTCAGGGCCGCCGCGTCGCTGGCCGTCGTCCCGGCCGACGCGTCGGGAGCGCCCTGGCGGAGCAGCCCGGTCTGGAACCCGCAGGCCGTGGACTGGCAGAGCCTGCTCTCCCCGGGCAGCACCATCGAGGCCGTACCCGCCTTCGCGATGCCCGCGGGCCGGACGGTCCCCGCCTTCGACCCGTCCGCGGGGTCGCGCAACTGGCTCGGGGTCTACCTGCTGAGCGCCGTCGACGCCGCCACCCTGCAGCGCGACTGCAACGCCGTGCTGAACGGCATGGAAGCCGCCCTGCACCGGGCCGCCTCCTGAACCCCGCCACCTCCCTCATCCCCAACTCCCATCCCTCCGAGCGAGGTTCCTCCATGCGTGTACTGTTCGCCGGCGTACCCGGCATCGGCCACCTCTTCCCGCTGGTCCCGCTGGCCAGGGCGATGCACGAGCTCGGCCACGAGGTCGCGATGGCCTCGATGGACGGTGGCGAAGACGTCGCCGGGGCCGGTCTGCCGTACCTGCCCATCGCGCCGGGGCTCGACTGGCGCAAGGTGATCAGGGAGGCCGGCCGCACCCAGCGGCCCGACCTGATGCAGCGGGTGGTCGAGAGCAATTCGGCCGATCGCGAGGCGTTCGTCCCGCTGGCCGCCCTCGTCAACAACCGGGTGGCCGACGACGTGGTCGAGCTCGCCGCGCGGTGGCGGCCGGACCTGGTGGTGTACGACTACCAGTTCCCGGTGGCCCTGCTCGCGGCGACCCGCCTCGGCGTGCCCGCGGTCCAGCACGACCTCGGGTTCGTCCGCACCCCGAAGCTGCGCGCGCTGATGCTCGCGGAGATGGCGGACACCTTCGCCCGGCACGGAATCGACCGGCTGCCCGAGCCGGCGGAGGTCATCGACCTCGCGCCACCGAGCATGGCCGGGGACGAGCGGTACGGCTGCTCGATGCGGCCCGTCGCCTACAACGGCGAAGGCGACCTCCCCGCCGACCTGGCCGTGCCCGCCCACCGCCCGCGCGTGGCGGTGACGCTGGGCACCGTTCCGCCCAAGACGGACGGCCTGACCAGGATCGAGCGGGTGATCGAGGCGGCCGCCGACATCGACGCGGAGTTCGTGCTGGCGACCGGGGACCTCGACCTCAGCACGCTCGACACCCTGCCGGACAACGTCCGCGCCTACGGCTGGGTCCCGTGGCGGGCGCTGCTGGAGACCTGCGCGGCCGCCATCCACCACGGCGGCAGCAGCACCGCCCTCGGCGCACTGGACGCGGGCATCCCGCAGCTCGTCCTCCCCGACGGGTCCGACCGCTTCATCAACGCGGACGCGGTACGGGACCGGGGCGCCGGCCTCCGCGCCGCCGCCGAGGACATCGGCCCGGCCCTGCTCACCCGGCTGCTCACCGACACCGGGCTCAGCCGGGCCGCGCGAGAGGTCAGCGCCGAGATCGCGGCCATGCCGAGCCCGCCGGCAGTCGCGGAACGCCTCACCGGCCTCGCCGGAACCGCGGGCCTCACCGGCACGGCAAGTCTCACCGGCACCGCGGGCCTCGTCGGCACCGCGGGCTGAGGCAGCCGCCGGCCGTCGCGCACCCC
>NZ_JBIVVI010000863.1:0-4048 GCF_044757675.1 Kitasatospora sp. NPDC091257 | reverse complement strand
GGGGCCGAGGGGTGGCGGCGGGAGGGCTCGTCCCGTCGAAGTCCGGGCCTCCGCCCCGCGACCCCGTGTTCCGCCGGTCGGGCGGCGGCACTCGCCCGACCGGATTACCGACAAGTGTTTTTTCCTTGACAAATTTTTTTGTCGGCTGGATGCTGGAACGGTGCTGGAAGTCGCCGTGATCGAAGAACCCGCTGCGGCCGAGGCCTCGCTGGACCCCATGCGGTCACGCCTCCTCGCCGCCCTGACCGAGCCCGGCTCGGCCGCCATGCTGGCCGCCCGGCTGGGGCTGCCCCGGCAGAAGGTCAACTACCACCTGAAGGAACTGGAGCGGCACGGCCTCGTCGAACTCGCCGAGGAGCGCCGCAAGGGCAACGTCACCGAACGGGTGTACCGCGCCACCGCGGCCTCCTACGTGATCTCCCCCAACGTCCTGGCCGCCGTGAGCCCGGACCCCGCCCGCTCCCCCGACCAGCTCTCCGCCCGCTGGCTGCTGGCGCTCGGCTCCCGGCTGGTGCAGGAGGTCGGGTCCCTGCTGACCGGCGCCTCCCGGGCCCGGCGGCGGGTCGCCACCTTCGGCATCGACGCGCAGGTGCGGTTCGCCTCCGCGGCCGACCGGGCCGCCTTCGCCGAGGAGTTGGCCCAGTCCGTGGCCGCCCTCGTCAGCCGCTACCACGACGAGTCCGCTCCCGGGGGCCGCAGCCACCGGGTGGTGGTCGGACTCCACCAGATCCCCGCCGCACAGCCCGGGGCGGAGGCGGGGGCGGCCGGGGCCGGACCGGCCGGGACCGGGCCGGAGGCCGACGCCGCCGGCAGCGCGACAGAAAGCGCCGGAACCGCACCGAACCAGGAGAACCCACGATGACCCACCCGTTCGAGATCGAGCTGGAGACCTCCCTCCCGGCGAGCCCGGAACAGGTCTGGGAGGCGATCGCCACCGGACCGGGACTCGACTCCTGGTTCATGGGCCGCAACGAACTGGACCCGCGCGAGGGCGGCACCGCCGTCATGGAGACCGGGGGCCACCGCGCGGAGGCGGTCGTCACCGCCTACGAGCCCGGCAAGCGCCTGGCCACCCGTACGGCCGCCGGCGAGGACGGCCGGTTCATGGCCTTCGAGTACCTGATCGAGGGCCGGGACGGCGGTGCCACCGTGCTCCGCGTCGTCCACAGCGGCCTGCTCGGCGACGACTGGCAGGACGAGTACGACGCACTGCGCCGCGGCTGGCCCTTCCACCTCCACACGCTGCGCGAGTACCTCACCCACTTCCCCGGGCGCACCGCCGTCCCCGTCTTCGCCGCCGCGCCGTCGGCCGGCCGGCCGGAACCGGAGGTCCGGGCCCTCCTCGCCCACGCCCTGTCGCTGCCGCTCCCGGTCACCGCGGGCACGCGGGTCCACGGCGTACCGGCGGGCCTGCCGCCGCTGGACGGCGAGGTGGCCTGGGCGGACGACGAACGCTTCGAGGTCCGCACCGCCGACGGGCTCTACACCTTCCACCACGGCTCCGGCCTGGTGCTGATGTTCCACCACCTCTTCGGCCCGGCTCCGGACGGGTCCGAGGCCGCCTGGCAGCAGTGGCTGTCCGGGGTCCTCGGCTGACCTGCTCCTTCCGGCCGGCCGGACCTCCCCGGCCCGACCGACTTACTGCCCCGACCGGCCCAGCCCGATCGGCCCGTCGATCCGACAGCCCCGACCGGCCTGACCGCTCCAGATCCGCACGAGAACCGAGGAACCACCCATGCGCACCCTGATCAGCACCGCCTTCATCTCGCTCGACGGCGTCGTCGAGGGCCCCGGCGGCGAACCCGGCTACCGCAACTCCGGCTGGACCTTCAAGGACATCGAGTTCCTCCCCGAGGCGTTCGAGATCAAGGGGCGGGAGCAGGAGGAGGCCACCGCGATGCTGCTCGGCCGGGTCAGCTACCAGGCGTTCAGCCCGGTGTGGCCGGACATGCCGGAGTTCGCCCGCTACAAGACGCTGCCGAAGTACGTCGTCTCCACCACCCTCACCGAGGACGACCTGGTGCCGAACTGGGGCGGGACCACCATCCTGCGCTCGCTCGACGAGGTCGCCGCGCTGAAGGAGACCGAGGGCGGCCCGATCATCGTCCACGGCAGCGCCGCCCTGAACCGCGCCCTCTCGGACGCCGGTCTGATCGACCGCTACCACCTGCTCGTCTTCCCGCTGCTGCTCGGCGCCGGCAAGCGCCTGTTCAGCACGACGGACAAGGACACCCAGAAGCTGAAGCTGGTCGAGCACGAGGTGTACGGGAACGGCCTCCAGAAGCAGGTCTTCGACATCGTCCGCTGACCGCTCCCCGGCTGCTCCGCTCCCCTCCGTCGGCGGCGAGAGCGTCGACGACGGGGTCGGGGCGGGGACGGCCCTCCTGTCCGGTCTCCCGTGTCCCGTGTCCCGTCCCGGACCGTCAACGCTCCTCTGCGGTGCGCCAGATGAACACCTCGCTGCTCGGCTGCCGCTCCGAGAAGAGCCCCGACGGCGAGGTCCGGGCGAGGAGGCCGCGGAGGTCCGACTCGAAGGCCGGGCGGCGCTCCGCGAAGAGGTGCGGGGCCGAGGAGGAGAGCGCGAAGACGCCCGCGACCGCCTCGTCGGCCGTGCGCTCCAGCGGTCGCCCGCCCGGGACGACGATCCGCTGCGGGCCGGTGAAGGCCGCCAGGGCGAGGACGGTGGCCTCGTCGTCCGGCGTGCCGTGCGGCAGCAGCCCCTGCCCGGCGCGGCGGACCGGGCCGAGGTAGTGCCGGACCAGCTCGCCGATCGCGGCGTACGGGACCGGCGGGTGCGGCAGCCCCTCGGTGGGCCGCGGTTCGCCCTTCAGGTCCGAGACGTGCGCCAGGGCGCCGCCGGGCCGCAGCACGCGCCGTACGGTCGCCGCCACCAGGTCGCGGTCCATCCAGTGGAAGGACTGGCCGAAGGTCGCCAGTGTGAAGGTGCCGAGGCCCGACGGCAGTTCCTCGGCCCGGGCCCGCACCCAGGTGGCCTTGGGCTCCGCGGCGCCGGCCCGGCGCGCCTCGGCGATCATCCCGGCGTCCGGGTCCACTCCGACGACCTCGCCGAACAGATGCGCCAGGCCCAGCGCCAGCGTGCCCGGCCCGCACCCCACGTCGAGCAGCCGCCCCCGCCCGTCGAGCCCCAGCGCCTCGGCCAGCGCCTCCGCCAGTCCGGGGGCGTACGGGAGCCTGCCGCGGGTGTAGTGGGCGGCTGTTCCGGCGAACAGCGTCTCGTCCCAGGACCAGGGGTCGTCTGCCATGGCTGCTCCTCCAGGGGTCCGACCGGGAGCGGCCGTGGGGATCCGGCCAGGGGCGGCCGGGGGTTCGGCCAGGGTTCCGGCCTCGGGCGAACGGGGTTGATCCTGGCACGAGTTGACTCCTGGCCAGAAGTCCGCGGGGCGGGAAATCGATGGACAGGCATTCCGTGATCAGCAGACTGATCCCATGACTGTGACAGATGACAAGACCGACCTTCGGATCTACATCCAGGACGCCCGCGACGCCCTGCTCTGGAAGCTCGAAGGCCTCTCCGAGTACGACCTGCGCCGCCCGCTCACCCCCACCGGAACCAACCTGCTGGGCCTGGTCAAGCACGTCACCGGCGCCGAGGCGCTGTACTTCGGCGACACCTTCGGCCGCCCCTTCCCCGAACCCGCCCCCGTGTGGATCACCGGCGGGACCGAGCCGAACGGCGACCTGTGGGCGCGGGCGGACGAGAGCACCGAGGAGATCACCGGGCGCTACCGGCGGGTCTGGGCACACTCCGACGCCACCATCGAGGCCCTGCCGCTGGACGCCGTCGGCACGGTCCCGTTCGGCGCCGGCCACGAACAGACCCTGCACCGGGTACTCGTCCACATGATCGCCGAGACCCACCGCCACGTCGGACACGCCGACCTGGTCCGCGAACTCGTGGACGGCGCCACCGGCCAGCGCTCCGACGGCGCCAACACCGCCCCCGGCGACGCCGACTGGTGGCGGGCCCACCACGACCGCGTGGAGCAGGCGGCCCGGCAGGCCGGCGGACTGGCCTGAGCCGGAGGGG
>NZ_JBIVVI010000862.1:0-4050 GCF_044757675.1 Kitasatospora sp. NPDC091257 | reverse complement strand
CCCCGCTGCCCGCGGCGGACGCCCTCGGTGCCGGGGTACGGGAGGCGCTGACCCACATGCCCGACCCGGCCCACGCCGAGTGCGCCGACGCGTTCGAGCGCGACCTGAGCGGCGTGTTCGGCACCCGGTACGCGGTCGCGGTGAACTCCGGGACCGCCGCGCTGCACGCCGCGCTGTTCGCGGCTGGCATCCAGCCCGGCGACGAGGTCCTGGTGCCGGCGCTCACCGTGATCATGACCGCCGCCCCCGTCGTCCAGCTCGGTGCCACCCCGGTGTTCGTCGACAGCGACCCCGCCACGCTCGATATGGACTACGCGGACGCCGCCGCCAAGGTCACGGACAGGACCAGGGCGATTGTCCCAGTGCACCTGTGGGGGCGGATGGGCGACCCGGCCACGCTGGCCGCCTTCGCCTCCCGCCACAACCTGGCCGTGGTGGAGGACGCCGCCCAGGCCGCCGGGACCTCACGCGCCGGCATCGCGGCCGGCACCGGCGGCATCGCCGGGTGCTTCAGCATGAAGGACGGCAAGATCCTCTGGAGCGGGGAAGGCGGCTTCGTCGTGACCGACGATGCCGACCTGGCCGCCCGGGCCCGGGCCTTTCGCGGGCACTGGCTCACACCACCGCCCGGCGGCCGCCCCCAGCAGCAACTCGCCGTCAACGCCCGCCTGGCCGAGCCCCTCGCCGCCCTCGCCCACGCCAACCTGCACCGCCTCCCGGCCCTGCTGGAACGCCGCCGCGCCCAAAGCGCGTACCTGCTGCACGCCCTGGCCGGCGCCCGCGGCCTCATCCCGATCCGCCCGGCCACCGACGAGACGTGGAACCACTACTCCCCGCTCCTGGCGATCGGCCTGCCGCGCCCGCGCGCGTTCGCCGAGCACCTCGCCCAGCGCGGCGTGCCGAACTCCACTGGCACCTTCCGTCTGGTCCCGTGCGACACGCGCCCGATGTTCGCTGGCGGCGCCCGGCCGCCGTGCCGCGGCGCCGCCCAGATCCTGGAGCGCACCCTGGCCGTCGTCTTGACCGACCGCGACGACGAAGCGGTCCTCGACCGCTACGCCACCGTCATCACCCGCGCGAGCTCCGAGTGGAGCGGCTGACCGCACACCCCGAAGCCCGGGCCGCCGCACCCGCTGCGGCGGCCCGCCCTCTCCGATAGGACATCGCAGCATGACCACCACACCGCGCCGAAGGCGCTGCCGCCGCGGCCCGCTGATCTCCGCCGAGGGCCTCAACGGTGTCGGCAAGACCTACCTCACCAACCGCGCCGTCGAAGCCCTCGACGGCAAGCCGGTGATGCTGGACGAGTTCTCCCAACGCGCCGGCGGCCGCCCCGGCCTGGGCGAGGCGCTGCTGCAGGCGCTGCGCCAGGCCAGCATCGGCGACCCGTTCCTGCGCGGCGGCACCCCGATGGCCGAGGCCCTGCTCCTCATGGCCATCAAACGCCACGACCTGGACACCGTCCTGCCCGACCTGACGCGAGGTCAGGCCGTCGTGGAGGGCCGCAGCGTCGACACCACCGCCGTGTGCCAGGCCCTGCTCCTGCACCCCGACGACCCGGACGCCGCCCTGCACACCGCCACGGACCTGCTCCACCTCGCCGCCTCCTGGCGGCCGCTGCCCGACCTCACCATCCTCGTCACCGACGACCCCACCGAAGCGCTCAAGCGTGCCCAGCAGCGCGACCGGCTCACGTTCACCGAAGAGCAGGCCCGGTTCATGAGCGAGGCGTCCGCGCTCTTCGAACGGCTCGCCGCCACCGACCCCGTCCGTTACCGCATCGTGGACCGCCGCCACGTCGACGAGTACGAAGCCGCCGACCGAATCCGCACCTGGATCCGCGACAGCGGCGGAGACCTGGACTGCCTGACCGCACCCTGGCAGGGCTCCGGAGCCGCCTGCCTGTGCTGCGGCCGGTGCGCCACCGAGGCCGCGGCATGAGCACGGGCAGCCGCCAGCCGCCGTCCTGCCCGGGCGGGCGCGGCTGCGTGCCCGCACTCGACGAGGGCATCGGCGCCCTGATCCTCGACTTCGACGGCACCCTCGCCGACACCCGCCAGGGACACGAGGACGCGCTGCGCGCCGCCCTGCAGCCCTACGGTGTCGCCCTCTATGCCGCCTGGTATGCCCGGCACATCGGGCTGTCCATCCGCGACCTGCTGGCGGTGCTGCCCGGCGGCCGGGCGCTGCCCCACGACGAGGTCATCGCCCGTAGCCGCGCCCACCTCTTGGCCGAGGTCCACACGATCACGCCCATCGCGTGCACTGTGGAACTCCTGCGGCGAGCCCGGGCCGCCCGCCTGCCGTGCGCCGTGGCCTCCGGCGCCAGCCGGCAGCTCGTCGGCCCCGGGCTCGACGCACTGGGCCTGCGCGGCGTCCTCGCGGCCGTCGTCGCCCGCGAGGACGCCGCCCACGGCAAGCCGGACCCGGAGCTGTTCCTCACCGCCGCCCGCCGGCTGGGCATCACGCCGGAGCGCTGCCTGGCCGTCGACGACGCGCCCGACGGCGTCGCCGCCGCCCGCGCGGCGGGCATGCGGGTACTCACCATGGCTGGCGCCCACCTCGCCCCGGTGAGCAGCGCCCCGGCCGGACCCCAGGCTCCCGCCGCCCGGCCCGCCGACATCCCGGGGCCGCGCCCGGTCCACGACCCGATCCGATGACGGCACCCATGCCGTCCGACCCGAGGAGCACCGTGCCCGTTCTGCACTCGACCAAGCGGACGACCGTCCTGCGCCCGCCGACCGCCACCCGCGAGGGCGTCGGCGAGTTCGAGTACACCGACCGCTACAGCGTCTTCCACTACGGCCCGATGCCGGATGCGATCCCCGGCAAGGGCGAAGCGGCCTGCCGGATGGCCGTCTTCAACTTCGCGCTGCTGGAGGAGGCCGGCGTGCGCACGCACTTCCGGCGCCAGAGCACCCCGAACCGGATCGAGTTCAGCCTCGCCCGGCTCCCGGAGACGCTCGACCACCCGCCCACCCCGCAGTCGGGCAACTACCTCCTGCCGCTGCAGGTCCTCTTCCGCAACGAACTCCCGCCCGGCAGCTCCGTCCACCGGCGCCTGGCCTCCGGCGACCTGAGCCCGGCCGACCTCGGCCTCGACGCGGTCCCCGCCGTCGGCGAACGGCTCCCGCAGCCGACCATCGAGTACGCCACCACCCGCGAGCCGGTCAACCGCTTCCTGACCCGCGCCGACGCCCAGCGCCTCTCCGGCCTCGACGACCGCCTCTTCCGTGTCCTACGCGAGAGCACCATCGCGGTCAACGGCGTGCTGAGCGACCACGCGGCCGGCGTCGGGCTGAACCACTGCGACGGCAAGACCGAGTTCCTGGTGACGGGCAACCAGGAACTGCTGCTCGCGGACAGCCCCGGCACCCCGGACGAGAGCCGCCTGATGTTCGACGGCGTGCACTGCGGCAAGCAGATCCTGCGCGACTGGTACGTGCGCTCCGGCAACGAGGTGCCCGTCGGCCGGCTGATCGCCGACGGCGTCCCCCGCCGCCAATGGCCCCAGCCCGCCTCGCTGCCGCCCGCGTTCGTCCCCGCGATGACCAACCTGTACCAGGCGCTGTGCGAGAGGTGGACGGGCGAACACCACTGGAACGCGCCCAGCCTGGAGGCCGCGACCCGGGCCGTGCGGGCCCTCACCGAAGAGTGAACGGACACCAGGGCGGCACCTACGCGGGCATGCTCGTCCCGGCGCGGCACCGCGCCCGGCACACGACGGCCGAAGAACTCGAGGAAACGGTGGACACATGGCCCTGACCGGGGACCCGGACTTTCGGGCGACGACGTTCATCATCGTCGACTTCGAGACGACCACCCCCACCGGCCGCCCGGCCCAGCCCATCGAGGTTGCGGCCCTGGCCCTACGCCTACACAACGGCACCTGGCAGGAGAGGGGCCGCAGCACCTCCCTGATCCGCCCGCCCGCGTTCGCACCGGTCACACCCGCCGACACCGCCCAGACCGGCCTGACCGCCGAC
Organism: Kitasatospora sp. NPDC091257; assembly: GCF_044757675.1. Classification (NCBI taxonomy): domain Bacteria; kingdom Bacillati; phylum Actinomycetota; class Actinomycetes; order Kitasatosporales; family Streptomycetaceae; genus Kitasatospora; species Kitasatospora sp. NPDC091257. Next base: position 64 of record NZ_JBIVVI010000862.1, on the reverse strand, counting down.
CAGCTCGCCAACGCCCCGGATTCGTAGGGCAGTTCCATGGCGTCGGCGTGGACAAACTCAAGGC
>NZ_JBIVVI010000861.1:0-4051 GCF_044757675.1 Kitasatospora sp. NPDC091257 | reverse complement strand
GGTGGGGGCGTTGAGATCGGCGCCGGCCACGCCCCGGGAGGCGGTGAAGGTCAGCAGCGGGTGGCCGTCCGACTCGCCGACGTGCAGCAGGGTTTCGTAGCGGCCCGGGCCCAGCTCGGCGCGCCCGGTGGTGAGCGCCGGGACGAGGTCGAGGTCGGTGCCGGGAGGCCGGCGCATCTCCTGGGCGGCGATGTCGCTGAACTGACCGACCGTCACCAGATAGGCACGGCACGGAACTTCGCCGACGGTGGCCGGATCGTAGAAGGCCGAGCCGCCGCCCCAGGTGAGCGAGTGCCCGGCGAAGTAGAGCGTGCCCGGCAGCACGGTGGCCACCGCCCGGCGCGGCGGGCGCGGATCGCGGCAGCCGGGCTGGGTCCGCGCCCCGCCGTCCGGGCGCCCGCCGCGCAGGTAGCAGGCGAGGCGGGCGGCGTGCAGGTTCGAGCCGTACGCCACGTACCAGACGAGCGCGCTCCCGTTCCGGCCGGCGGCGCTTGTCCGCGGCCCCTCGTCCTCGGCGCAATGCCCGGCCGATTCCCGGCCCGAGGGGTCCTTGCCCGGCCCGCTCACAGGAACGAGCCGCGGAGAGGTGTGCGAAAGGATCCCACACGAAGATGTGAAAACCGTGAACAGTCCGATGATCCGACCAGAACCCCCCAATCCGGTAGCGACCCCCTCGCCACCGGTAGCGTTCCGGACGCCATGGTGTTCACCACCCTTCCCCCTCCCGTCGCGCCGTTCCGGTATTCGGCGATTACTCTTCACCAGCGGAAATGAGCGAAAACCCGCGAAATGTCATTCGATTCATACCGTTGCTGTTCCCATGTGGCATCGATGATGAGAATTCCCTTTGATCGAACCTTCGCTGCATCCAGCCGACTCCCCGCAGAGTCATGGTGAGTGGGCGCCCTCCCGCAGGTGACAACCGGGTCACCCGGCGTCACACCCGTACACCCGTACACCCGTACGCGCCCCCAGGACCCCGGAGCCAAGGAAACCCATCCATGGACGCACGCCACGACACGGCCGGCCCAGGCACGCTGCACCGCCCCCACCAGGGCCCCGCGGCCGGCTGGCCGGTGGCCCAGGCCGCCCACCCCCGCAGCCTGCTCGACATCGTCGCCGCCACCGCCGACGCCCACCCCCACGCGCCCGCGCTCGACACCGGCGACACCGTCCTCGACTACCGCGCCCTGCTCCACGAGGTCGACACCCTCGCCGGGCAACTGGCCGGCCACGGCATCGGCCGCGGCGACCGCGTCGGGATCCGCATCCCCTCCGGCACCGCCGACCTCTACATCGCCGTCCTCGCCGTGCTGCGCTGCGGCGCCGCCTACGTCCCCGTCGACGCCGACGACCCCGACGAGCGCGCCGGGATGATCTGGCAGGACGCCGCCGTCTGCGCCGTCCTCGGCCCCGGCCGCGGCCTCCACCCCGGCGCCGCCGCCCACCCCGGCGGCCGCCCCGCCCGGCCCGGCCCCGCCGACGACGCCTGGATCATCTTCACCTCCGGCACCACCGGCCGCCCCAAGGGCGTCGCCGTCACCCACCGCTCCGCCGCCGCCTTCGTCGACGCCGAGGCCCGCCTCTTCCTCACCCACCGGCCGCTCGGCCCCGGCGACCGCGTCCTCGCCGGCCTCTCCGTGGCCTTCGACGCCTCCTGCGAGGAGATGTGGCTGGCCTGGCGCCACGGCGCCTGCCTCGTCCCCGCCCCCCGCGCCCTGGTCAAGGCCGGCACCGACCTCGGCCCCTGGCTCGTGACCCGGCGCATCACCGCCGTCTCCACCGTCCCCACCCTGCTCGCCCTGTGGCCGCAGGAATGCCTGGACGCCGTCCGCCTGATCATCGTCGGCGGCGAGGCCTGCCCCGCCGAACTCGTCGAACGCCTCGCCGTCGACGGCCGCGAATTCTGGAACACCTACGGCCCCACCGAGACCACCGTCGTCGCCACCGCCGCCCGCCTGCTCCCCGGCGAGCCCGTACGCATCGGCGCCCCCCTCGACGGCTGGGAGATCGCCGTCGTCGACCGGGCCGGAAACCCCGTCCCCTGGCACGCCAGCGGCGAACTGCTCATCACCGGCGTCGGCACCGCCCGCTACCTCGACCCCGCCAAGGACGCCGAGAAGTTCAGCGCCCACCCCGCCCTCGCCTCACCCCGCGTCTACCGCAGCGGCGACCTCGTGCGCAACGACCCCGAAGGCCTCGTCTTCCTCGGCCGCGCCGACGACCAGGTCAAACTCGGCGGCCGCCGCATCGAACTCGGCGAGATCGACGCCGCCCTCCAGGCCCTGCCCGGCATCCGCGCCGCCGCCGCGGCCGTCCGCAGGACCCCCGCCGGCGCCGACCTGCTCGTCGGCTACCTCGTCGCCCACCCCGGCACCACCCCCGACCTCACCACCGCCCGCCACCGGCTCCTGGAACGCCTGCCCGCCCCGCTGGTGCCCGTCCTCGCCCTCGTCGACTCCCTGCCCACCCGCACCTCCGGCAAGGTCGACCGCGGCGCCCTGCCCTGGCCGCTCGCCACCACCGGCACCGCCCCCGCCGCCCAGGCCCTCGACGGCACCGCCGGCCTGCTCGCCGGCCACTGGGAACGCCTGCTCGGCACCACCCCCGGCCCCGACGACGACTTCTTCGCCCTCGGCGGCTCCAGCCTCACCGCCGCCCACCTCGTCTCCGAACTGCGCACCCGTCACAACGGCGTCTCCGTCGCCGACCTGTACGCCCACCCCGTCCTCGCCGACCTCGCCGCCCACCTCGACACCCTCACCCCCACCACCGCACCCGAGGACACGGCCACCACCACCGCCGTCCGCGGCCGCGCCGTGCGCCGCACCCCCCGCAGCGCCGGCCTCTGGCAGACCCTCCTGCTCCTCGGCATGTTCTCCCTCGCCGGACTGCGCTGGATCCTCGTCCTGATCGCCCTCGACAACCTCACCGGCAGCGACCTCGCCTGGGCCCCCCACAGCTCCTGGTGGCCCGTCGCCGCCGGCCTGCTCCTCCTCTACAGCGCCCCCGTCCGCCTCCGCCCACCGCACCAGCCGCGGCACCAGCCTGCTGCCCACCGAACCCGTCGCGCCCGTCACCAGGATCGTCGCCATCGTCCGCCTCCTCCAGGAGAGTTGATCACCTTCGACACCCACCACCCTGCCCGCGCCCCGAGCGGTGCGGCAGAGACCTCCCGATCCAGGGACCGCCGATCCCTGGCTGGGGGCCCTGGCGCTCGCACGGCCCCGGGCGCCCCCGGCCCGCGCGCCACCGGCCCCGGGCGCAGGGCCGGCCGGGGCCGGGGGAAAAGCGGTCGCGCTCCCGGCGGGCGCGCCGTAGCGTGCGCGCGTGGACGACGAGAATCCGAAGGAAGTGGTCCGGCGCGGGTACGACGTGCTGTCGGAGCACTACGAGCGGGCATTCGGCAGCGGGACGAAGTACGGACCGTGGATCGAGGAGTTGCTCGGCCGGCTCCCCGGGGCCGCAACCGTCCTGGACCTCGGGTGCGGCACCGGGGTTCCCGTGGCCCGGTCCCTGGTCGCGGCGGGTCACCGGGTGACGGGGGTCGACATCAGCGAGGTCCAGATCCGCAGGGCCCGGCAGCTCGTGCCGGGCGCCGACTTCATCCGCGCCGATGCCACGACCGTGGAGCTTCCCCGGGGCCGCTTCGACGCCGTCGTCTGCCTGTACGCCCTGATCCATGTGCCGGTGGAGGAACAGCCGGCCCTGCTGGAGCGGATCGCCCACTGGTTGCGGCCGGGAGGCTGGTTCCTGAGCACCACCGGGCACCGGGCCTGGACCGGGACCGACGAGAACTGGCTCGGCGGCGGGGCCGCGATGTGGTGGAGCCACGCCGACGCCGCCACCAACCGCGGGTGGCTCGTGAGCGCCGGCTTCGACGTGGTCCACGAGGAGTTCGTGCCCGAGGGCGACAGCGGCCACGTCCTGTTCCGGGCCCGGCGCCGCGGACACCCACCGCACGCCGACGGGTGACGGCGTCCGTGAGCGGGGGACCGCCGGTCCCTGGTGGCGGCGGGCTCCGGCGGGCCATGCTGGGGGCATGATCGAC
>NZ_JBIVVI010000860.1:0-4051 GCF_044757675.1 Kitasatospora sp. NPDC091257 | reverse complement strand
CGGCCACCGCCGCCGAGCCGATACGGGCGGGGCCGAGGACGCACCGGTCACGCCGCCGTACCGGGCCACCGGGCCCGTACGGACGCCCGCGCTGCCCCCGACCCGCCGGACCAGTGCGGTCCGGTCTGCACCACTGGAGACACCGCATGCCTTTGCTGCCGCACGCCCACGGGTCCGCTCCCCACGAACACCGCACCCACGGACACCGCACCCACGGGCGGACCACCCCCGCCGAGGCCCACGAACTCGCCCGCACCGGCGCCGCCGTGCTGCTCGACGTCCGGGAGGCCGCCGAGTTCGCCGCCGGGCACGCCCCCGGCGCGCTGCACCAGCCGCTGATCGGCCTGGTCGCCGGTGTCCCGCTGCCGCCCGCGGCGGCCGGCCGGACCGTGCTGGCGATCTGCCGCTCCGGCCACCGCTCCCGGCGCGCCGCGGAGTTGCTCGCCCAGCGCGGCGTCGAGGTGCTGAACGTGGCCGGCGGCATGAACGCCTGGGCCCTGTCCGGGCTCCCGGTCGCCACGCCCGACGGAAGCGCCGGGCACGTGATATGACCACGCTGCTCCTGGCACTCGCCGCCGGCGCGGTGGTCGGGCTCGCCCTGGGCGGGCTGGGCGGCGGCGGCAGCATGCTCGCCGTACCCGCCCTGGTCTACCTGCTGGGCTTCAGCCCGGCGCTGGCCACGACCGCCAGCCTGGTGATCGTCGCCGCGACCTCCCTGACCGGCCTGATCGCCCACGCCCGGGCGGGCCGGGTCCGCTGGCGCACCGGCGCCCTGTTCGTCGCCGCCGGACTGCCCCTCGCCGCGGCCGCCGGGGCGCTGTCCGCCCACCTGCCGGGCGCGCTGCTGACCGGCGCCTTCGCGGTGCTGGCGGCGCTCGCGGCCTTCCGGATGCTGAGGCCGCCCAAGGTCGAGGCGCAGGAACGTTCCGCCGCAGGACTCGGCCGCTCCACGGCCGCGGGCGCCGGGCTCGGCGCCGTCACCGGACTGCTCGGCGTCGGCGGCGGCTTCCTCGCCGTACCGGCCCTGGTCTCGGTGCTCGCCTTCACCATGGCCGAGGCGGTCGGCACCAGCCTGCTGGTCATCACCGCCAACTCGCTCGCCGCCCTGCTGCCCCGCCTGGGCGCGACCGGCGCGATCGACTGGGCCGTGGCCGCCCCCTTCACCGGGGCCGCGATCCTCGGCGCCTGGGACGGCAAGCGGCTGGCCGACAAGCTCAGCGGGCGCACCCTGCGGAAGGCCTTCGCCGTCGCCCTGCTCGCCGTCGCCGCGCTGATGCTGATCACCACGCCGGCCTGATTCACCACGCCGGGCCGATCAGCACGCCGGCCTGATTCACCACGCCGGGCCGATCAGCACGCCGGCCTGATTCAGCACGCCGGGCCGACCACCGCCGCCTCCCCGAACTTGATCGGGAACACCGGGATCGACTTCTCCCCGGCCGGCAGCGCGTCGTGGAAGCGCTTGAAGTCGCCGTCCGTCGCACCGGCGTTGCTCTCCCCGTCCGTCATCAGCACGATCGAGGTGAACCGGTCGTCGCCGGCCGCCGCCTGCTGACGCTCGATCACCCGGTACGCCTCCTCCAGCGAGGAGTACACCGCCGTCCCGCCCGAGGCGGCCAGCGACTGCACGTCCGCGTCGATCGACGCCAGCTCCGTCTCCGGGCCCGGCCGGCTGCCGGTGGCCGGCACCACGTGGGTCTTGGTCCACTTCACCGCGGAGGCGAAGGAGAGCAGCGTGATCTCCTCGCGGTCCCGGAAACGGCGCGTCCCGCGGGTGTCGTCCGCCCCGGTCAGCCGGCCCAGCGCGCTCTTCAGCGCGGCGATCCGCGGGCCCTCCATCGAGCCCGAGGTGTCCAGCACGTACACCGTCCTGGACGGGCGGCGCAGCTCGTTCTGGTACGAGGCCAGCAGGCCGTCCGCGACCGCCCGGGTGCCCGGGAACGGCAGCTCCCGGCGGCGGTCCGCGGGCAGCCCGGCGGCCGGGGCCGCGCCCGCCGTCACCGGTCGGCGCAGCGTCGTCTCGGAGATCCGTTTCTGCACGTCCTCCTTGAGCAGGTACGCGGACAGCCGCTGGAAGGAGTCGCGCTGCTCCTGCGCGGCGGAGGACATCAGCGAGAGCGGGTAGTCCGCCGACACCACGCCGTCCGCCGGCCGCACCACCGTCAGCTGCTGCTGCGGCGGCAGCGTCCTGTTCAGCGACAGCAGCACCGACTCGTAGTTCACCAGCGCGCTCACCGTGCCCGACTCGGCCCGGGCGTACGCCTGTGCCAGCCAGCCGGAGGAGCCCGAGGTCAGCTTCTGGCCCTTGAAGAACTCCTTCAGCTGCGGACCCGCCTTCTGCACGTCCGCGTCGGTCAGCGCCGCGCCCGCGCCGGAGAAGGCCGAGGCCACCGCGACGAGGGTGGAGAAGCCCGAGTTGGAGCGGGACGGGTCGGCCATCCCGTACGGCAGCTTTCCGGCCGCCGCCGCCGCCCCGACCTGCGCCCAGGTGACCTTGGAACCGTCGCCCCAGCCGAGTTCGCCGAGCGCCGAGGAACGCACCCCGATCGCCACCGGCGACACCATCACCGGGGTCTCGGAGACCACCTTGGACTTGCCGGCCGGATCGAGCCGCAGGTACTGGTTCGACGGGAACCACACGGCGTCGTACTTGCCGTCGGCCCGGCCCGAGGAGACGGCGTCGGCGCCGTCGAGGGTGCCCGTCCAGGAGAACTGCACGGTCACCCCGGTGGCCTTCCGGGCATCCTCCAGGACCGGTGCCAGGTCCTGGAGTTCACTGCCCGCCAGGACGCGCAGCACGCCGGGGCGGGCGGTCTCGGCGGGCGGATCGGTGGGCTTCGGGGCGGGGTTGTCGCCGCCACCGGAGGAGGTGCAGGCGGTGGCCGCGGCCAGCACGGCGGCCAGCGCGGCCGTGAGCCAGCCGCGGCGCTTCATCGGGATGGTCACTTGGTCCCCTTCGCCGCGGTGGTCAGCTTGAGCAGGTTGTCCAGCGAGGGCAGGGTCGCCTGCTTGACCTTGGCCGCGGTCAGATCGGGTGCGAAAGTCGGCTTCTTCTCCCGCATCAGGTTCGCGAAGGCCTCCGGTTCGGCCTGCGGCCGGAGCCCGAACCCGGCCTCCAGACCGCGGAGCACCTCGTCGTTCTGGAGGGCGTCGGCGAGCTTGCGGCCGTTGTCGGTGTGGGCCACGACGGTGTGGTCCGAGTAGACCGTGGTGTCCGGGTACAGCACCACCATGTCCCCGGTGGGCTTGCCCTGCAGCGACAGGGCGGCGGCCTGCGACTCGTACGCGAAGATCAGCGGGCTGCCGATCCCCGCGCCGAAGTCCCGGAACGGCTCGTCGCTGCTGCTCTTCTGGATGCCCTGCAGCGCGTTCGCCTTGTACAGGACGTCCTTGACGGCGGCGACGCCGGCGTCGTCCGACACCACCTGGTGGTTGTTGGCGATGTAGGAGAGCAGCGCGAGGTACATCGCGCCCGAGGACGAGCTCTCCGGGTCGGTGGTGGTCACGAAGAGCTGACCGGACAGCTCGGGATGGGCGCCCGCGCCGGTCAGCTCCTCCCATCTGCGGTTGCCCTTCAGCGCGTTGACGTACTCGTCCATCCGGAACGTCCAGACGCCGGTGACGGCGTCCAGGTCGGCCAGCTTGTTCTCCTTCAGGACCTTGGCCACCGGCTCGTGCGCCACGATCACCAGCGGCGAGTAGAACGGGACCATCGGGGAGTCCTGCAGCTTCCAGATGCGCTGGATCTCCCGCGCCGGTGCCGAGCTCGCCGGGAAGGCGAAGTCCAGCCCCGGCGTCCTGCCCGCCTGGTCGCTCATCGTCCAGGAGCCGGTGGAGTCCGTCCGGACCACCAGGCCCTGCTTCGCCAACTCGGCCTTGACATCGTCGTTCTCGAAGAAGGCGCGCTTCTCCGAGCCGATCAGGCCGGTGACGGTGACCGTCCTGGCGGTGTCCTTCTTCGGGTCGTCGGGGATCAGCGCGAAGGCGACCCCGCCCAGCAGGGCCAGGGCCGCAACCACCCCCAGTGCGCGTCGCATGCCGAACGCCTCCC
>NZ_JBIVVI010000859.1:0-4062 GCF_044757675.1 Kitasatospora sp. NPDC091257 | reverse complement strand
CAGATCAGCGCGTCGCTCCCGAACGTCACGATCAAGCCCTTCCTGTCGCAGACCGCCAGCCGCCCCGTGGGCAGGGCGATCCCGGTCACCGTTGTCACCGGTTCGATGACGAGCGGCTGCGGCCGGTGCCGATGGGTGAACACGGCCCCGGGAGTGAACAGCTCGTCGAGCCGGGGCGCGGTCGCCGGCGCCGGCGGTCGCCAGCCGAAGGGCTCCGCGGCGCGACCGGCCGGCGTCGGTGCGATGTCCGAGGTCTCCTGGGCGATCTCGAAGGGGCCCGGCAGCCCGAACAGGGGTTCCGCCAACAGGCTTTCCCAGCAGCCGAATTCCGGTACCGGCAGCCACCACCGCTCACGCGGCAGGTCGACCAGGGTGCGCGTCGTTCCGCCGCCGCGTCCGCGCGGGTAACGGCCCTCGCTGTTCTTCCCGTCCGGGTACAGATCGACCGTCCGCCTCAGGGCCTTGTCCGAGAGCTCGGGGAGGTCCTCCTCCTCGTACTGCCATTCGGCCAGGTGGCGCAGGAACAGCCGCTCCGGCTCCAGCCTGCGCAGGTCGGCTTCGAACACCCGGCGGCCCGAGCCGTCGAACCGCCAGAGGCCCAGGTAGTGGCCGGCCCAGGCGACGTGCAGCACCGCGACGGGCAGCTCCTGCCCGGGGGCGGCGAGCACGACGGCGTACGGCTCGCCCGCCGCGTCCCGGCGGGCTGCCTCCGCCCGGGGGATCGGACGGACCGTCGAACGGTTCGAGGAGTCCCACCCGTCGCCGTAGACCGCTTCGACGAGCACGTCGCTGTGCACCTCGGTCATCCCTGCCTTCCATCGAGCCGTCTGCTGTGCGGTTCCACCCTAGAGACCGGGTCCGACAGGTCCGACGGCCGGTCCGCCGATGCCCGCTTCGAGGTCGAGCACCCGTACGGCGTCCCGCCCCCGATCCGGGTCCACTTGCGAGCCGCATTCGAACAGCACCATCATCGGGACGCCTGGAACCGCCCACGAGCCATTCCTGAACCCGCCCTCCCAGGAGCAGACTTGACTGTCGAACCCCCCTGACCGGCAGTACTGCGCACCCGCCCACCACCTTGCAGCGAGGAGCCCTTCCGGTGATCGACTTCAATGTGCTGACCGACCTGGCCCGCCGCGAGGGCGTCCAGCGGATCGGCGTCGGCGTGGTGGTCCGCGACGCCTCCGGCCGGATCCTGATGATCCGCCGGGCCGCGCACGGTGTCCTGCCCGGCCGGTGGGAGTACCCGGGCGGCGGCCGGGCGGGCGACGAGGCGGTGGAGGCCGGCGCGGCGCGGCAGCTGGCCGAGGAGACCGGGCTCGCCGGCCTGTCACTGGAGTACGCGCGGCACCTGGACCTCACCGACCGGCGCGGCCTGCGCGTGCGCCAGTACGTCTTCACCACGGTCGTGCCGGACGGCACCGCGATCCTCCTCTCGCCCGGCCACGACGACCACCGGTGGGCCGCCCCCGACCGGCTGCCGCCGACGAGCGACGGGCAGCGCACCGTGATCGAATGGCTCACCGGCCGCCTGGCCCTGCCCGGCTGGCGGCCGGTCGGCGGCTACCTCACCACCATCGCCCGGCCCGGCTCGTACGGCTGTTTCCTCGTCACCGATCCACAGGGGCGCGTCCTCGGGCTGCGCTCCACCGTCGACCCCGGTGTGTGGAACTTCCCCGGCGGCAACGTCGAGCACGGCGAGACACCGTTCACCACCGCCCTGCGCGAGGCCCGGGAGGAACTGGGCCTCGACCTCGCCACGGAGAACCCGCAGGTGCTTCGGCGGCGCCTGGTCGCCGTCGTCCACGAGCAGGCCGGCAGCCTGCTCCCCGTCCCCGCCTGCGGCTACGTCTTCGACGGCGGCGTCCTCACCGCCGAGCAGCAGGCCCGGATCCGCCTCGACCCCGCCGAGCACACCGAATGGCGCTTCGAGACCGCCCACGACTGGCACGACCACATGGGCCCGGACCGCTACCGGCGGCTCCTGCAAGCCCTGCGCGCCCACCGCAGCGGCACCCCGCTCTACCTTGAACGCCCGTCCCCGGCCGACGACTTCGAGGGCGTCATGGTCCTGGTCACCGACCCGGCCGGGCGGCTGCTGATGCACCACCGCGACGACAAGCCCGGCATCGCCTGGCCCGGCTACTGGACCCCGATCGGCGGGTGGCGCGAGGCCGACGAGACCCCCGAGGAGAACGCCGCCCGCGAGGTCCGCGAGGAGGCCGGAATCACCATCACACGGATGCGGCCGGTGCCCGGCCCCCAGCACGAGCTCGTCTCCCCGCTCGTCCGCGTCCTGCACGCCGCCTGGGACGGCCCCGACAGCGACCTGCGGCTCGGCGACGAGGGCCTGGCCGTCCGCATGGTCCCCTTCGACGAGGTCCTCGACCTCAAGGTCCCGCCCTACATGCAGCACTACCTGCCACTGCTCGCCGCGGCGGCCGACCACCCGGCCGGCAGCACCTCGTGATCCGGCCCGAACCCACCGGCCGCCCAGCCGACCACCCGGTACCCCGCGCAACCGGCGCGGACCCGCTGACGCCGCATCACGGGTCCGTCACCGGTCGCGGGGCCGGCCTCCGCGCAGACGGCGGGAGGAGGCACGGTCCGCGGGCAGGAGGAACGCGGCCGCGAGGCCGAGCAGGGCGACCGCGGCGCTCGCGGCCCAGGCGTTGGTGTAGGCGTGCGGGCTGCTGTGCTGCGCGTCCAGGACCGCGGCCGTGACCGCCGAACCGACCGCGGTACCGAGACTGACGAGGAGTTCGAACAGGCCGGAGCCGGCCGCGGTCTCCTCGGTGCGTACGGCGTCGACGATGAGGATGCGGGTGGCTCCGGAGATCAGACCCGCTCCGCTGCCGGCGAGGCCGAGGGCCACGGTGAGGTCGGCCGCCTGGGAGTGGCGCAGCAGCAGGGCGACGGCTCCCAGGGCGACGAGGACGGCGCCGAGGACGGTGACCCGACGGTGGCCGATCGCCTGTCCGAGCCTGCTGGTGCAGGCGCTGAAGAGGGTCATGCCGCAGAGGGCGGGCAGGAGGACCAGCCCCACGGCGGAGGTGGGCAGGGCCAGTGCGGTGGGCTGGGTGAGGTAGGTCGAGTAGGACACCTGCCCGCCGAAGACGACGTAGTGGACGCTGCAGCCCACCGCGAAGACCGGCAGCAGCCGGGGCCGCAGCAGCCGGCGGACGTCGATCAGCGGGGCGGGGCTGCGCAGTTGTGTCCGGAACCAGGCCCCGAGCAGGAGCGTTCCGGCCGCGATGCTGCCGAGCGTCGCGGGGCTGCGCCAGCCCCAGGCCGCGCCTTCCTGGAGGGCGAGCACGATCAGGACCAGCGCCGCGGCCAGCAGCAGGGCGGCGGGCCAGTCGACGCGGGCGTCCCGCGCCGGCGGCCGGTCGGCGGCGGCCGGCGTGCGGAGCAGCAGGAGAAGGCCGGCGAGTGTGCCCGCGGCCGGGACCCACAGCACGGCGCCGGTGCCCGCGGCGCGCAGGAGCAGGGAGGAACAGGCGCTGCCCAGGAGGACGCCGAGCATCAGTGCGGCCGACAGATGGGCGACGGCCTTGCGGGTGCTCCGGATTCCGTGGCGGTGCCGGACCAGACCGGTCATCAGGGGCAGGAAGGCGGCCAGGCAGCCCTGCAGGACCCGGCCGGCCAGGAGGAGCGGGTAGTCGGGGGCGATCGCGATCAGTGCGGCGCCCGCGGCGACGGCGGCCGTGGTCGCGCGCAGGACCCGCCGGTGTCCGTGCCGTTGGGCGAGTGCGGTGAGCAGCGGGGTGGCCAGTGCCGCGGTGAGTGCGGGGCCGGTGACCGTCCACGCCAGTGCTGTCACGCCGACGTGGTAGCGGTCGCCGAGGGTGTGGAAGAGGGGGGTGAAGTAGCTCTGCTGGAAGCCGGCGAACATCGTGATCAGGAGCAGGGCGGCGAGGGTCCGGCGAAGGCCCCGCGGGTCGGTGCCGTCGTCGGCCGCGGCCTCGACGGTGGCGGCGGGCAGCGGTGGCGCGGTCATCCGACCGGGGCCGTCGCGTCGGGGGTGTGGTGGCGTCTGGTCATGCAGTCCTCCGTGGGTGG
>NZ_JBIVVI010000858.1:0-4063 GCF_044757675.1 Kitasatospora sp. NPDC091257 | reverse complement strand
CCTGACGGTCCCTGGCGGCCCCCGGGAACGCCGCAGGGCGGCCACCCGTGGGGTGACCGCCCTGCGATCGGTGCTGCGCGACTCAGCCGGTGTACGGGCCGTAGTCGTAGTCGTCCAGCGGAACCGCCTGGCCGGAGCCGGCGCCGAAGGGCGACAGGTCGTAGTCGTCGTAGCCGACGGCCGAGTACATCGCGGCCTTGGCCTCCTCGGTCGGCTCGACCCGGATGTTGCGGTAACGGGGCAGGCCCGTACCGGCCGGGATGAGCTTACCGAGGATGACGTTCTCCTTGAGGCCCAGCAGCGGGTCCGACTTGGCGTGGATCGCCGCGTCGGTGAGGACCCGGGTCGTCTCCTGGAAGGAGGCGGCCGACAGCCAGGACTCGGTGGCCAGCGAGGCCTTGGTGATACCCATCAGCTGCGGACGGCCGGAGGCGGGGTGACCGCCCTCGGCGACGACGCGGCGGTTCTCCTGCTCGAAGCGGCCGCGCTCGACCAGCTCGCCGGGCAGCAGCTCGGCGTCGCCCGACTCGATGATCGTCACGCGGCGGAGCATCTGCCGGATGATGATCTCGATGTGCTTGTCGTGGATCGACACACCCTGCGAGTTGTAGACCTTCTGGACCTCGGCGACCAGGTGGACCTGGACGGCACGCTGGCCCATGATGCGCAGGACGTCGTGCGGGTTGGTGGCACCCATGGTCAGCTTCTGGCCGACCTCGACCGCCTCGCCCTCGCTGACGAGCAGCTTCACACGCTTCGAGACCGGGTAGGCGATCTCGTCGGTGCCGTCGTCCGGCGTGATGACCAGCTTGCGGGTCTTCTCGGTGTCCTCGATCCGGACCCGGCCGGCGGCCTCCGAGATCGGAGCCACGCCCTTCGGGGTACGGGCCTCGAAGAGCTCGACGACACGCGGCAGACCCTGGGTGATGTCGTCACCGGCCACACCACCGGTGTGGAAGGTACGCATGGTCAGCTGGGTACCGGGCTCACCGATGGACTGGGCGGCGATGATGCCGACCGCCTCACCGATGTCGACCAGCTTGCCGGTGGCCAGCGAGCGCCCGTAGCACATGGCGCAGGTGCCGACGGCCGACTCACAGGTCAGGATCGAGCGGGTCTTGACCTCGCCGATGCCGTGGCGGATCAGCTCGTCGATCAGGACGTCGCCGAGGTCGGTGTTGGCGGTGGCAAGGAGCTTGCCGTCCACCGTGATGTCCTCGGCGAGCATGCGGGCGTAGACGCTGGTCTCGACGTCGTCGGCCTTGCGCAGCACGCCGTCCGCACCCACGGAGCCGATCGCCAGCTTCAGGCCGCGCTCGGTGCCGCAGTCCTCCTCGCGAATGATGACGTCCTGGGAGACGTCGACCAGACGACGGGTGAGGTAACCGGAGTCGGCGGTACGGAGGGCGGTGTCGGCCAGACCCTTACGGGCACCGTGGGTGGAGATGAAGTACTCCAGCACGGACAGACCCTCACGGAACGACGCCTTGATGGGTCGCGGGATGGTCTCGTTCTTGGCGTTCGACACCAGACCACGCATACCGGCGATCTGGCGCATCTGCATCATGTTTCCACGAGCACCCGAGTCGACCATCATGAAGATGGGGTTCGTCTTCGGGAAGTTCTCGTTCATGGCCTCGGCGACCTCGTTGGTCGCCTGGGTCCAGATGCCGATGAGTTCCTGCTTGCGCTCGTCGTTGGTGATCAGGCCGCGCTCGTACTGACGCTGGACCTTCTCCGCCTTCGCCTCGTAGCCCTCAAGGATCTGGGGCTTGTTCGGCGGGACGACGACGTCGGAGATCGAGACGGTGACACCCGAGCGGGTCGACCAGTGGAAGCCGGACGCCTTCAGGTTGTCCAGGGTCGCCGCGACGACGACCTTGGGGTAGCGCTCCGCCAGGTCGTTGACGATCGCGGAGAGCTGCTTCTTGCCCACCTCGTAGTCGACGAACGGGTAGTCCTCGGGCAGCAGCTCGTTGAAGAGCGCGCGACCCAGGGTGGTGGTCAGGCGGAAGGGCTCGCCGTCGAACCAGCTCGACTGGCCGTCCTCGTCCACCGGGGCGGTCCAGCCGCGCGGCGGGACGGTGCCGGCCGGCAGGCGCAGCTCGATCGGGGCCTGGACGTCCAGGTCGCGGGCGTCGAAGGCCATGATCGCCTCGGCGGTCGACGAGAAGGTGCGGCCGGCGCCCTTCACGTTGTCGCGGTCCGAGGTCAGGAAGAACAGACCGAGCACCATGTCCTGGGTCGGCATGGTGACGGGGCGACCGTCGGCCGGCTTCAGGATGTTGTTCGAGGACAGCATCAGGATGCGGGCCTCGGCCTGCGCCTCCGCGGAGAGCGGCAGGTGGACGGCCATCTGGTCACCGTCGAAGTCCGCGTTGAACGCGGTGCAGACGAGCGGGTGGATCTGGATGGCCTTGCCCTCGACCAGCTGCGGCTCGAAGGCCTGGATGCCGAGGCGGTGCAGGGTGGGCGCACGGTTCAGCAGCACCGGGTGCTCGGCGATGACCTCTTCGAGCACGTCCCACACGACCGGACGGGCACGCTCGACCATGCGCTTGGCCGACTTGATGTTCTGCGCGTGGTTCAGGTCGACCAGGCGCTTCATCACGAACGGCTTGAAGAGCTCCAGCGCCATGGCCTTCGGCAGACCGCACTGGTGCAGCTTGAGCTGCGGGCCGACGACGATGACCGAACGGGCCGAGTAGTCGACTCGCTTGCCGAGCAGGTTCTGACGGAAACGACCCTGCTTGCCCTTCAGCATGTCGCTGAGGGACTTCAGCGGGCGGTTGCCGGGGCCCGTGACCGGGCGACCACGACGGCCGTTGTCGAACAGCGCGTCGACGGCCTCCTGGAGCATGCGCTTCTCGTTGTTCACGATGATCTCGGGGGCACCGAGGTCGAGAAGGCGCTTCAGGCGGTTGTTGCGGTTGATCACGCGGCGGTACAGGTCGTTCAGGTCGGAGGTCGCGAAGCGGCCACCGTCCAGCTGCACCATCGGACGCAGGTCCGGCGGGATGACCGGGACGCAGTCCAGCACCATGCCGTTGGGCTTGTTGGTGGTCTGCAGGAACGCGGAGACGACCTTGAGGCGCTTGAGCGCACGGGTCTTCTTCTGGCCCTTGCCGGTGCGGATGATCTCGCGCAGGCGCTCGGACTCCTCCGCCAGGTCGAAGGTCTCCAGGCGGTCCTTGAGGGCCGCCGCGCCCATCGAGCCGGAGAAGTAGGTGCCGAAGCGGTCGCGCAGCTCGCGGTAGAGCAGCTCGTCGCCCTCGAGGTCCTGGACCTTGAGGTTCTTGAAGCGGGCCCACACCTCGTCGAGGCGGTCGAGCTCGCGCTGCGCGCGGTCGCGCAGCTGCTTCATCTCGCGCTCGGCGCCCTCGCGCACCTTGCGGCGCACGTCGGCCTTGGCGCCCTCGGCCTCCAGCTCGGCCAGGTCGGTCTCGGCCTTCTTGGCACGGGCCTCGAGGTCCGAGTCGCGGCGGTTCTCGATCTGCTGGCGCTCGACCGAGACGTGCGCCTCCAGGGACGGCAGGTCGCGCTGGCGGCGCTCGTCGTCCACCCAGGTGATCATGTAGGCGGCGAAGTAGATGACCTTCTCGAGGTCCTTCGGCGCCAGGTCCAGCAGGTAGCCCAGGCGGGACGGCACGCCCTTGAAGTACCAGATGTGGGTGACCGGGGCGGCCAGCTCGATGTGGCCCATCCGCTCGCGGCGCACCTTGGCGCGGGTCACCTCGACACCGCAGCGCTCGCAGATGATGCCCTTGAAGCGGACGCGCTTGTACTTACCGCAGTAGCACTCCCAGTCCCGGGTGGGGCCGAAGATCTTCTCGCAGAAGAGCCCGTCCTTTTCCGGCTTCAGGGTGCGGTAGTTGATGGTCTCCGGCTTCTTGACCTCGCCGTGCGACCACTGGCGGATGTCGTCGGCGGTGGCCAGGCCGATGCGGAGCTCGTCGAAGAAGTTGACGTCAAGCACTGGTCGTCAAGCCCTCTTTCGTAAGTCGAGAGTCGTTCATGTGGTCTGAGGGGTCCGCCTCGCGCGGCGGCGCCGAGGTCTACCACC